>JANXXW010000586.1 GCA_025350425.1 Rhodospirillales bacterium | reverse complement strand
GGTTGCTGATGACCGGCGATGGCGGGTCCGGGCCGTCGTGGCGGGATTTCGGTTTTGCCGAGGATGCAAGGCTGCCATCGGTCGCGTTTCTTCAAGAAGTCGATGGAGTTGCTGATTACGCGTATGCCGTCCGGCGCGATGCGTTCGCGGCGGTGGGCGGTTTCGCCGAGGGTTTTGACAGCCCGGCCGCCGCCACGCTCGATCTATGCCTCCGGTTCCGGCGGGTGGACGGCAGCGTGCTGATCCAGCCCAAGGCGGCGTTGACTTGGCCCGAATATGCGTTGGCGCTCACCACGCCGGACCTGGAAGCCGTGCGAGGCAGCCCGGACCCGGAGGAGGCCAGCGAAGATATTGCGCGTATCCGGCGACGCTGCCTCCAGGTGCCGCTGCCCCCACTGGTTGTGGGCCGCGCACTGGTGATCGACACGGAAATGCCGCGTCCTGACCGCGACGCGGGATCGGTCGCGGTGATGGAGCACATGCGCGTGCTTCGCCAGTTGGGCTATCGCCTCACCTTCATCGCCTCCAACGACCCACGCGACGACGAAAGCCTGCCCGTGGAACGCATGGAGCGGGCTGGCATCGAGGTCGCGCGGCCACCGGACACACATTCCATTACCCAGCTTCTCGACAAGGACGGCGCGAAATTCGACATCGTCCACATCAACCGTCACGGAAACGCGACATTGTTCCTCGACCGGGTGCGCGAATTGGCGCCCCGCGCGCGCATCCTGTTCTCGCCCTCCGACCTGCATTTCCTGCGTGAGCAGCGGGAGCGTGCGCTCAGCGGCCGGGTCGAGGAATCAAGGGATGCGGATATCACGCGCGCCGCCGAACTCGGCGCGATCATGGCGGCCGACGCGACCATCGTGTTCAGCGATGCCGAGCGGGACTTGCTTCGACGAGAGGTCGATCCCGCGAAGCTGCACCTGTTGCGCTGGGTGGTCCGGGCCACGCCGAACCCGCCGCCGTTCGAGGCGCGCGACGGTCTTTGCTTCGTGGGCAATTTCCGCCACGGCCCGAATGTGGACGCCGTCCAGTGGTTCGCGCGCGAGATCATGCCATTGCTTGTGGCTGCGAAGCCTGGTCTGCGCTGCCATATCGTGGGCGACGGCGCGCCCGCCGCCGTGCGCTCACTGGCCACGGCAAACCTGCTCGTGCATGGCTGGGTGAATGACCTGAACGCGCTGCTGTCGTCCGCGCGTCTTGGGATCGCGCCGCTGCGCTTCGGCGCCGGGTTCAAGGGCAAGGTGGCGACGTCGCTGGCATGCGGCACTCCCGTCATCGGCACCTCCATTACGTTCGAAGGAACCGGATTGCTGGATGGCGACGGTGTGCGGGTGGTGGACGACCCGGCCGGGTTCGCGCGCGTGGTGCTGGACGTCATGGAGAACGAGGCGGAATGGACCCGGCTGTCACGGCGGGGCATCGAGCGTTGCGGCGCGCTATACTCGCCGGAGGCCGCGCAAGGCATCTACGCGGCGCTACTCAAATCGCTGGGCCTGCCACGAAGGTGACGGTGAGCGGCGGCTATGCTGTCGCGCAACACGCGCCTCCCTCTCTTTAACGACCAAACGTCGCGCACCTGGCGCAGCCCGGCCTTCGAGAGCTGTGTCCATAGCGTGGTGTCGGTATAGGCACGAAGGCACGCTTGCGCGATCTCGGCTGGCGTGTCGGCGATAAGCAGGTGTGCCCCATCGACGAGTTGCATGCCTTCGCTACCGATCGTGGTGGAGACCACGGGCACCCCGTAAGACATCGCCATCACGATCTTGCCTTTGGTTCCGGCGCCGAAACGCAACGGGCAGACGAAGACGCAAATTCCGTCGAACACCTCGCGGAGGTCGTCGATCATTCCGGTGACCACGACCGTCGCGCTGGCCAACGCCCGCACCTCGGGCGTCGGATTGGCTCCGACGACGATGAAGCGGATCGATGCGTCGCCCGCGTGGATCAGCGGCAAGATTTCAGTGACGAAGAAGATCACGGCGTCGGCGTTTGGCGCGTGCGTGTAGCCACCCAGGAAACAGATGTCCCGGCGCTTGGAAAAACCGATGCCGGTGCCGTGCGGCTCCACCATAAGCGGCAGTACTGCCACGGACAGGTCCGGTAATTCGTGCCGCAGGATATCAGCCTCGTGGGTCGAGGGCGTCAGGATGCAATCAGCCCGTCCGATGATGCCCAGTTCCTCCGCGCGCATGGCGTCGATGGCGTCCCGATCGACGATTGGGCCTGAGATCTCGGCGGCGCGTTGGGCCCGGAGATAGTGCAAATCGACGGTGTCGAACAGGATCGGCGCGTCAGGCGCGTGGGCGCGCAACGGCGCGATCACGGCGGCCAGCACCTGGGGCCGAAATACGAACACCACGTCGAACAGCCAACCGTAAAGACGCAGATAGGCCTCGACAGAGGCGTGATACGGGACATGGACGCACTCAACGCCAATCCGCTCCAGCTCCGGCGTGTGCGCTGGCTGGAACAGTAGGTTGTCTTGCGGCAGGAACACGACCTTGTAGCCGAGCGCCTGGAACAGCCTACACGTCGATATCACGTAACCGGAGCCGGCATCCTGCTTCGGCGTGGGGCAACTCGCGTCGATCACCAACGCCCGCTGGCGCACGCTGCGCTCGCGTTCGAAGAACGGCGCCTCACCGCCCCGCCGATGCGCCAGCAGGGTTTCGCGCCAACGCAGGAAGAATTTATGGGCGTTGATGACCTGATATGCCTTGGCACCGTGGGAAATGTCGGTGCCCGAGGTCTTACCTTCGTAGTGGATGAGGCGGGATCGCGGCTGAACCCATGTCTGGTAGCCCCGCGCGCGCAGCCGGAAGGCGAGGTCGACGTCCTCGTAATAGGCGGGGGCAAAATGACGGTCGAACCCGCCGAGTTCACGCCAGAGCTTTGCGGGCACCGCGATCGACGCGCCGGACACGAAATCAACCTCGCGCGCGAAATTATATTGGGGCCGGTTCGGATCGTCGTCACGGCCGTAGTTCCAGGCTCTGCCGTCGCGCCAGACAATGCCACCGCACTCCTGCAACGTGCCATCGGGGTAGAGCAGCTTGGACCCGACCAACCCGGCGCGCGGGAAGTCCTTGAAACTCGCGAGCAGGCCATCGAGCCAGCCAGGCAACACCCGCGTGTCATTGTTCAGCATCACGATAACATCGCCCCGCGCCTTCGCCGCGCCGGCCGTACAACTCGCGATAAAGCCGGCATTGACCCTGCGCCGCATGACCTTGATGCCCTTGACGCGGGAGAGCAGCCGGAAGCTGCCCTCCGGCGAGGCGTCATCCACCACGATGATCTCGGCGCTCGCGGCGGCCCGATGCGCGAATAGCCCGGCCAGGCAGTTCAGTGTGTAGCCAAGCTGGCCGTGGACCGGGATGACGATGGACACCGTCGGCGCTCGATCCTTGGCCGGCGATGCCAGGGCGCGAACGGCTTGGTTCAGCGCGGAGATGGCGGACCCGAAATCCGGCGCGTCGCCGAGAAGATCGAATGCGCGCAGGAATGCGTCGCCCTCCGCCGCCGCCCGAACCAGGTCGTCGTCCGCGCGGTGGTCATAGAAACCTGCGAGCGGGTCCGCCGGGTTGAG
>JANXXW010000562.1 GCA_025350425.1 Rhodospirillales bacterium | reverse complement strand
CGTGCGCGCGCTGGTCGAACGCACGGGGGTGAAGCCCGAGGATATCGAGGATCTCATTCTCGGCTGTGCTTTTCCCGAAGCCGAGCAAGGCATGAACGCCGGTCGTTTGGTGGCGCTGCTGGCCGGGCTGCCCATTACCGTCGCCGGCATGACGGTGAACCGTTTCTGTGGCTCCTCCATGCAGTCCATCCATATCGCCGCCGGGCAGATCCAAATGGGTGCTGGCGAGGTGTTCATATGCGCCGGCGTGGAAAGCATGACCCGCGTGCCGACCGGCGGCTTCAACCCGCTGTTCAATCCAGCGCTCCAGGCGATGGTCCCCGGCGCCTATGTCGGCATGGGCGAGACAGCTGAAAACGTCGCCCGCAAATGGCAGGTTACGCGCGCCGACCAGGAAGCATTCGCAGTACGCAGCCATCAACGTGCGGCAGCCGCTCAGGCCGGCGGTAAGTTTGCGGCCGAGATCGTGCCGATCACCACCAAAGGTGGCACGGTGGACCAGGATGGCTGCATCCGCGCCGATACCTCCGCCGAGAAGCTGGCCACACTCAAGCCGGCATTCGACAAGGACGGCGTGGTGACGGCGGGCACATCGTCGCCGCTGACAGATGGAGCTTCGGCGGTGCTGGTGTGCAGCGAGGATTACGCGATGCGGAACGGCCTCATGCCGCTCGCGCGCATCAAGGCGGTCGCGGTGTCCGGTTGCGGGCCGGAGGTGATGGGTGTCGGCCCGATCGGCGCAACCAAGAAGGCGTTGGCCCGCGCCAAGCTCGACATCAGCGAGATCGGGGTGGTTGAGTTGAACGAGGCGTTTTCGAGCCAGGCCCTGGCCTGCGCGCGTGAACTCGGTTTTCGCGATGAGACGCTGAACATCGACGGTGGGGCCATCGCGCTCGGCCATCCCATGGGCGCCACGGGTGCCCGCATCACCGGCAAGGCGGCGGCGCTGATGGTGCGCGAAGGGGCCAAATACGGGCTGGCCACACAGTGCGTCGGCGGTGGGCAAGGGATCGCCACGATCCTCGAGCGCGTCTGATGTCGATCCGCAAGGTCGGCGTGATCGGCGCCGGCACCATGGGCGCAGGAATCGCGGCCCAGATCGCCAATGCCGGCGTGCCCGTGGTGCTGCTGGACATCGTCCCCGAGGGGGCCGCAAGCCGCAACATGCTTGCAGACGGCGCGGTCACGCGGCTGCTGAAGACCGAACCCGCCGCTTTCATGCACAAGAGCGCTGCCGGGCTGGTGGAAACCGGCAACATCGAGGACGATCTGGGCAAGCTTTCCGACTGCGACTGGATCGTGGAAGCGGTGCTGGAGCGGCCGGATATCAAGCACGCGCTGTATGCCAAGCTGGAAGCCGTGCGCCGGCCGGGCAGCGTCATCAGTTCCAACACCTCCACCATCCCGCTGAAGATGCTGACCGAGGGACGGAACGCGGCGTTCCGGCGGGATTTCGTCATCACCCATTTCTTCAACCCGCCACGCTACATGCGGCTATTGGAAGTGGTTGGTGGCCCGGAAACGTCACCCGATATCGTCGCTGAGATAAGCGCGTTCGCCGATGAGTCGCTGGGCAAGAGCGTGGTACTTTGCGAGGACAGTCCCGGCTTCATCGCCAACCGTCTGGGCATCTACTGGCTTCAGGTCGCGATGATCGAGGCGATCGACCACGGCCTGACCGTCGAGGAAGCCGATGCCATTGTCGGACCCCCGATGGGCATCCCCAAAACCGGCGTGTTCGGGTTGCTGGACCTGGTCGGGATCGACCTCGGCCCGCAGGTCAACGCATCCATGCGACGTGCCCTGCCAAAAACGGACGCATTCCATAGCTACGACCGTGAGGTGCCGTTGATCGGCCGCATGATCGCGGAGGGCAACACTGGCCGCAAAGGCACGGGCGGCTTCTACCGGCTGGATCGCACAGGCGGGAAACGCGACAAACAGGCGATCGACCTCTCTACCGGCGAGTATCGTGCCGAACGAAAGGCCAACCTGCCGGAAATCCGCGCCGCCGGCCGAGACCTCCGCTCGCTGCTGGAAGCGAAAGGCAAGGTCGGCGCCTATGCGTTCCGCGTGTTGGCGCAGACGCTCTCATACGCCGCGACACTTATCCCAGAGGCAGCGGCCGACGTGGTTTCGGTCGATGCCACGATGCGGCTTGGCTACAACTGGAAGCAGGGGCCGTTCGAACTGGCGGACCGGCTCGGCGTCGATTGGCTGATCGGAAAGCTGACTGCGGCCGGCATGGCGGTGCCAAAGCTGTTGAGCGACGCAGCGGGACGCGGTTTCTACCGGGTTGAAGCAGGCAAGCGGCAGTTTCTCGGCCTCGATGGCGCCTATCACGACGTCATCCGGGCGGCTGGCGTGCTGCTTCTGGAGGATATCAAGCTCGCCTCCGAGCCGCTGCTGAAGAACGGTTCGGCCGCGTTGTGGGATATCGGCGACGGCGTGGCCTGTTTCGAGTTCACCTCCAAGAGCAACTCGATCGACGACAAGCTATTGGAATTGCTTGCCAAGTCGCTGGACCTCGTCGCCGAAAAATTCAAGGCGCTGGTGATCTACAATGAGGGCAGCAACTTCTCAGTCGGCGCGAATTTAGGTTTGGCGCTGTTTGCCGCCAACATCGCGGCGTGGAGCGAGATCGACAAGCTGATCTCCGGCGGACAGAAAACGTTCAAGGCGATGAAATACGCTCACTTCCCAGTCGTCGCGGCTCCCGCCGGCATGGCGCTGGGCGGCGGCTGCGAGATCGTGCTCCATTCGGACGCGGTTCAGGCACATGCCGAAAGCTATATAGGGCTGGTCGAAACCGGGGTTGGGCTGGTACCGGGGTGGGGGGGCTGCGGCGAAATGCTTGCACGTTGGAAGGCGGACCCGAAGCTGCCGCGCGGGCCAATGCCGGCCTCGGCCAAGACGTTCGAGGCGATCAGCACGGCCACCGTCTCCAAATCGGCGCACGAGGCACGGGGGCACAAATTCCTGCGCGATACCGATGGTATCAGTATGAATCGCGACCGTCTGCTTGCGGACGCGAAAGCGCGGGCACTGGCGATGGTCGAGGGCTACACACCTCCGAATGCGCCGGAATTCAAGTTGGCGGGTGCCTCCGGGCGTTTCGGGTTGAACATGGCGGCGGAGGGTTTTGCCAAGCGCGGGCTGGCCACTCCGCACGATCTGATCGTGGCCGACGCGCTGGCCGAGGTGTTGACGGGCGGCCCCGCCGACCTCGTCGATGTCGTCACCGAGCAACAACTGCTGGACCTGGAACGAGCGGCGTTCATGCGGCTCGCCCGTACCGGGCCGACGCTGGCGCGGATCGAGCACACGCTCGAAACCGGCAAGCCGTTACGCAATTAAAAGGAAACGGAATATGCAGACCTACAAGGCGCCTTTGCGTGACATGCGTTTCGTCGTGCATGAAATGAACGACAGCGTGAGCCTTTCGGCGTTGCGCGGCCTGGAGGAAATCTCTCCCGACCTAATCGACAGCATCCTGGAGGAGGCCGCCAAGGTCGCACAGGAGGTGCTGGCGCCGACCAACATGATCGGCGACGAGGAAGGCTGCCGCCTGGAGAACGGCGTGGTTCGCACGCCGACCGGGTTCAAGCAGGCCTATGACACCTTTTGCGAAGGCGGCTGGACGGCGATCGCCTGCGATCCGCGTTTCGGCGGCCAGGGGCTTCCCGAGAGCGTCAACAAACTCATCGAGGAGATGATCTGCTCGGCCAATCTCGCGTTCAGCCTTTATCCCGGCCTGACCCATGGTGCCTACGAGGCGATCGCCAGCCATGCGACGGAGGAATTGAAGCAGATCTACCTGCCGAAGATGGTCGAGGGTACCTGGTCGGGCACGATGTGCCTGACTGAGGCCCATTGCGGTACCGACCTCGGCATGATGCGGACGCGAGCGGTGCCGCAGGCCGATGGCAGCTACCGCGTCAGCGGGTCCAAGATCTTCATCTCGGCCGGCGAGCACGATCTTACGGAGAACATCATTCACTTGGTGCTGGCCCGGATGCCGGACGCCCCACCGGGCATAAAGGGCATCAGCCTGTTCCTCGTGCCGAAGTTCTTGCCAACCGACGACGGCCGTCCGGGACCGCGTAACGGCGTGGTTTGTACCGCGATCGAGCACAAGATGGGCATCAAGGGGTCGTCGACGGCGCAGCTTTCGTTCGACGACGCACAAGGCTGGCTGGTCGGCGTGCCGCACAAGGGCATGGCCGCGATGTTCACCATGATGAACAGCGAGCGCCTTTCGGTCGGGATCCAGGGCCTCGGTGCGGCCGAAGCCAGCTACCAGGGCGCCGTCGCCTACGCCAAGGATCGCATCCAGGGGCGGGCGTTGTCGGGTGCCAAGGAACCCGGCAAACAGGCCGACCCAATCATCGTGCATCCCGACGTACGCCGGATGTTGATGACGATGCGGGCCTACACCGAAGGCTGTCGCGCGCTGGGCGGCTGGGTGGCCCGGGAGTTAGACATCTTCGCACGCTCTGACGACCCGGAGGCAAAGCAGCAGGCGGATGATTTCACGGCGTTGATGACGCCGATCGTGAAGTCGCTGTTCACTGACCTTGGTTTCGAAGCGACTAATATCGGCATGCAGGTTTATGGCGGACACGGATACATCCGCGACCACGGTATGGAGCAGTACGTGCGGGATGCCCGCATCTCCATGATCTACGAAGGCACCAACGGTATCCAGGCGCTCGACCTCGTCGGCCGCAAGTTGCCGCAGCACGCGGGACGGCTGTTGCGCGGGTTCTTCCACCCGGTCGCGGAGTTCATCGAGGCCCACTCCTCGCATCCGCAGTTGGGAGCAATGGTGACCGGACTGGGCAAGGCATTCGGCGCGTTGCAGTTGGCGACCGGCCACATCGCCGCAAAGGGAATGGCCGATCCAGAGGAAGCGGGTGCCGCGGCATCGGATTACCTGCGGTTATTCGGGTTGGTGGCGCTGGGCTACATGTGGGCGCGCACGGCGGTCATCGCGGTGGAAAAGCTGCCGAAGGCGAACGGGGAGACAGAGTTCTATCAAGGCAAGCTGACGACGGCGCGCTTCTACATGGAGCGCATTCTGCCACAGGCGGGCGGGCTGTTCATGGCTATAAAGTCGGGTAAGGCATCAATGATGGAGATGCCGGAAACGACGTTCTAATTGAGAGGGGCGGCTGCCGCTGCTCGCTCTTCCCGCCTGTCGGAATCACGCATAGGGTGCAACCCAGCCGCGCATCTCGCGCGGTCCTTTACTCCTTGGAGGGACTACATGCTGAAACGGACTCTTCTGGCAGGCGCCGCCTCACTTGGCGTGGCATTGACGTTGGCGGCCGTGCCCGCGCAGGCGCAAATCAAGATCGCGACCGCCGGCCCGATCACCGGATCAAACGCGAGTTTCGGCGGGCAGTTGAAGGTTGGCGCCGAGCAGGCTGTCGCCGACATCAACGCCAAGGGTGGCGTGCTGGGCAAGAAGCTGGAGTTGAGTGTGGGCGACGATGCCTGCGATCCGAAGCAGGCCGTTTCGGTCGCCAACAATTTTGCCAGCAACAAGGTCGTGTTCGTGGCTGGGCATTTCTGTTCGTCCAGCTCGATCCCAGCGAGCAAGGTTTATACCGAGGAAGGCATTCTCGAGATCACGCCTGCTTCAACCAACCCAGCCTTTACCGACAAGGGCAGCTGGAACACTTTCCGTACCTGTGGCCGCGACGACCAACAGGGCAAGGTCGCCGGCGAGTATATGGCCAAGACCTTCAAGAACGACAAAATCGCCGTCCTTCACGACAATTCCGCCTACGGTAAAGGTCTTGCGGACGAGACCAAGAAGAACCTGAACAGCAGCGGCAAGCAGGAAACGATGTACGCCGCCTATGTTCCGGGCGAGAAGGATTATTCGGCGCTGGTCTCACGAATGAAGTCCGAGGGCATCACTGTCATGTATATCGGTGGCTACCAGACCGAGACAGGCCTGATCGTTCGCCAGGCAAAAGAACAAGGCATGAAGGTGACCTTGATCGGCGGAGATGCACTGGTGACCAATGAGTTCTGGCAAATCACCGGCGCTAGCGGCGAAGGCACGCTGATGACCTTCCCGTCCGATCCGCGCAAACGCCCGACCGCCGCAGCTGTGGTGAAGGAATTCACGGACAAGAACGTCGATCCTGAAGGCTATGTTCTCTACACTTACGCGGCAATCCAGGTGTGGGCGGAAGCAGCCGAGAAGGCCGGCACGACCGATGCAAAGAAGGTAGCCGAAGCGTTGCACGCGGGAACATGGCCCAGCGTGCTCGGCCCGATCTCCTATGACAGCAAAGGCGACGTGAAAGTCAGCGACTACGTGTTCTACGTCTGGCACGACGGCAAATACGCCGAAATGTGAGCCTTATGGCTTGCGGGACAGTTCCGACAGGAGCTGTCCCGCGGCCCGCCGCTCGGCGAAGTTCGCCGGCTGCGCCAGAGCCAAAGTAACCACACGTGTCGCATCGTGTGGCAGACCGGCGCCGCTCAACGCGGCCGCGTAATGGTATAGGGCGGTCGCGTTACCGGGCATCGCCGCGCTGGCTTCGCGCAACAGCGGGACCGCCGCGGCAGATTGGCCGGTTCCGACCATGATCCATCCGAGCGTATCCGCGATCTCGGCAGTGGGTGCCATCAGGTAGGCCGTGCGCGCAAGATCCCGTGCGCGTGGATCGCCCTTGATGTAATATGCCCAGGCAAGATCGTTGACGGCGCCAGCGTTGTCCGGCTGCAATCGTGCTGCGGCCGAAAGATGCCCGATCGCGTCATCGATATGCCTGTTGCTCAGTTCCAGCGACCCCAGTGCCGCCAGTGTCTCAACGTCGTTGGCATGCACAGCCGTCCAGTTCCGCAGCAATGTGATCGCCTGCTCCGCCAGGCCGCTCGCATCCAGCGCCATTGCGAGCCTTGCCTGGAGCGTGCCCGAAGATGGGTTTGTCCGTAACTGGTCCGTGTATGCGGAAACCGCGTCGGGGTAGTGTTGCCCAGACATATAGAAGTCACCTTTGAGCACACGGGCGAGCGGGAGGTTGGCCGGGTCCCCGGCGAGTTGATCTGCGGTTGCCGCCGCGCTGACCATGCCATGGGCGCGAAAATCCGCCCGGACGATCGCCTCCATCGTGGCGAGTTTGTTGACGCTGGTTCGCATCTCGTTCCGTAAGACGGCTTTGGCGCCATCGGTATCGTTGCGCGCAAGTAAAAGCTCGATTATCTCGGAACGGGCTCCGAAATTGCCCGGTTCACGGACCAGGATGCCCGCGTAGGTCTCGCGTGCCTCGTTCACACTACCGTTGGCAACGAGAGCGCGTGCACGGGCACTCATCACCGCCGACAGGGTGGCGGATTCCTTTGGCGCGGCATCGATAACTGCGAGAGCCTTCTGTCCGTTGCCGAACCGCAGCAGAAGGTCTGCCAGCATGATCGTGAACAGCGAATTGGAGGGCGCGGCGGCCCGCGCCGCATCAAGCAAGGCAATCGCCTGCTCGATGTTGTTCCTGGCAAGCAGCAGCCGGATCGACGCCTGCAGAGCCGGCATGTCGGTGGGGTCCGAATGCAGCACTTCAGTTAGCCTTATCTGGGCATCGTCCGGCACGCCTTGAAGCACATCGAGACGCGCGAGATTGAGGCGCGCGCGCACGGAGCCCGGGACCTTTCTGAGCACCGCCTGATAGTCCGCGCGAGCGCCAACATAGTCCAACTTGGCCGCCTTGATGGCGCCTGCAAGAATCGCCGATGCCTGTTCGCTGCCCGGAATCTGCCGAAAAGCTGTAAGGCCCGCGACGGCGCGATCGACGTCTCCTGTACTGAGGGCCGAGTATACGGCCGCTTCCAACGCACCCGGCTGTTCGGCAGGAGTTGGAACGAGATCGGCGATTTCGCGGCCATCGGGAAGACCGAGCCTCGCGGACGCCAACGCGATCTGTATCCGCGAATCGTCAGGTGCCAGGATTGCCGCACGGTCGAAGCTCCGCGTCGCCCGTTCCGCGTCGCCGGCCTCGGCATACGAACGGCCAAGCAACTCGAGCCTCGCGACGTCGATCCGCCCCGCACTCATGGCCGCCATGAGTACGGCGGCGGCACGGTCGGGATGGTGAGCCTTGATGAGGATACGGGCGAGCAGCTCGTAGCCAGCGATATCAGCCGGCGACCGCGCGACATAGCGCATCGCGGCCTGCTCGGCTTGGTCGGCACGTCCGAGTTGGTCGTCGATCTGTGCCACGTAGAAATACGCGGCCGGCAAGTTCGGCCATTCCGCCTCGATCCGCTGGAAGGCGAGGTCGGCGGCGGCGTAGTCCCGTTTGCGCATCGCCTCCACGCCAACACGGAAAGAACCCGACGCATCGACGGTGGCCGTGGCCGTGGCCGCCGGGGCATTTTCGACGCCGGCCGGCGCGATCCTGGTGCGTGTCACGTCTTCAGGTCGAAGCGAGTACCAGCCGCCCACCGCAAGCGAGACGCCCAGTATGGCCGCGCCGACCGTCACCGCCGGTTTGGAAGAGATCGACACCATCGGCCAGACTCTCCAGGAAATATCCAGGCCACATGGCTTGGCGTGCAATGCACCCAACATACCTGGGCCGGGTGTAAGTCAACGAAAAAGCAAGCCGGGTGGTGGGTCAGTCCAATACTGGCCCATCATTGTCGTACCCGCTCGGTGATTTCCGTACACGGGCTTCAAGACACTGGATCGCCATGCCGCATGGACGGCTCGCGATGACGAGGTTTTTAACCACGACAAAATAGAACAATCTGGCATAACGGGTTAAAAAAGAGGCCGAGGCTTCGTGAAACAGTCTCTCGACCTTGCCGCGAGCCGCCTCGTCCGGTTTTCCGCTTCGCCCTTGTGTTGGTGGCTGGCGCTGGGCTGCCTGTGCCTCGCATTGTTGGCTCCGCTGGCATTGGTCGATGTTCCACCGCTACTGGATTATCCGAACCATCTTGCCCGCGCCTACGTCGTGGCGTTTGGGGCCAGCGACCCGGTGCTGTCGCGCATGGTGGCGCCGCATTGGGCAATCATTCCGAACCTCGCCATCGACATGATCCTGCCCGAGATGTTGAAGCTATGGCCGGTGCATGTCACCGGTCGCATCCTGCTCGGCGTGATCCTCGTTCTACCGGTCTTGGGATGTGCGGCACTCGGCCGCGTCATCGTGGGACGGCGTACCTATTGGTCGCTCGGCTCCGGCCTGGTTGCGTGCAACGAGCTTTTCCTGCTGGGCTTCCTCAACTTCGAGCTTTCGATCGGGCTGGCGATGCTGTTCGCGGCACTGTGGGCGCTATGGCGCGAGAGGCGCCCGTTCACCACCACATCGATCGGCGTGGGCGTGGCAGTCGTGCTGTTCGCCTGCCACCTGATGGGACTGCTGTTCTACCTGATCCTGCTGCTTGCGATCGAAAGCCCGCCGTTATGGGACGCGATCCGCCGTGGGCACTTCCCTCCCCTCAAGGGTCTGGCACTTCGGTTATTGCCGCTCCTGCCCTTGCCGTTGCTGCTCTACGCGATGTCCCCACTCGGTCTCGAAGCGGCGGGACTCGGCTGGTGGACAATCAAGTACAAGGTCGTGCATCTCGCAACGGTGTTCGTGAACTACGACGGC
>JANXXW010000559.1 GCA_025350425.1 Rhodospirillales bacterium | reverse complement strand
CAACCCGGCAGCCAAGACCGACCCGACATCCGCGATCTACGGGATGCCGATCCTGGATGTCGAGAAGGCCGGGACGGTGCTGTTCATCAAACGCTCAATGGCGTCCGGGTATGCCGGCGTCGACAACGAGCTGTTCTTCCGGCCGAACACGATGATGCTGTTCGGCGACGCGAAGAGGATGACGGATCAGATCGTGAAGGCGCTCAGCTAGCGGTTCGCGCCCGGCACCCACAATACATCGTCGGCGCCATTGCCGTTCAGGCGGCGGCCTAGCACGAACAAATGGTCCGACAGGCGGTTGAGGTAGCGAACCACTTCGGGGTTCACAGTCTCCACATGCGCCAGCGCCACGACGCGGCGTTCGGCCAATCGCACGGCGGTCCGAGCGACGTGCGCATGGGCGGAGGCGGCGGAGCCGCCGGGCAGCACGAAGCTCGTTAGGGCGGGTAGCACGGCGTTCATCGCGGCGATCTCGTCCTCCAGCCGCAGTGAAGGCGTATCCGTCAGCCGTAGCCGGTTGCCGGCATCGCCGGGAACGCAGAGGTCCGCACCGACGTCGAATAGGTCATTCAGCACGCGGCCCAGCATCGCTTCGGCTCCGGGATCGGCGGCGGTATGCAGACGCAGCACGCCGATTTCAGCATTGGCCTGGTCCACGCAGCCATAGGCCTCCACTCGCACGTCGTTCTTCGGAACGCGGGTGCCATCTCCCAGTGAAGTATTGCCCTTATCGCCGCCGCGGGTGATGACGCGATCGATCTTGACCATGCTTGCCGTTCCTATTCGAGATTAAAGCCGACGTTCTGCTCGAAGACCGACGAGACTATTTTGTTATTTCGGGTCGCTGGAGTGAAGTGCCAAGTCTGGAACCTCTCGACGGCGGTACAATCGGGCGGGAGGTGAGGGCGGTGCCGTTGGAGCAGGCGGCGGTCGAGGCAACAAGCCTCAGAGCACCAGCACGCCCCGGTGCTTCGCCTTGGCGTCGGGCTCGACGTGGATTGTGGTCACCACCCCTTCCATCTCCGCCATCAACGCAGCCTCGATCCGGTCACAGATCGTGTGGGAAGCGGCGACTGTCATGTCGCCGGGCACGACGAGGTGGAATTCGAGGAACGTCAGCCGGCCGGCGTGTCGGGTTCGGAGATCGTGGATCTCGATGGCGCCTTGTGCGTGCTCGCCGACCAGGACCCGGATGCGCTCGACGATGTCGGCGGCGGGTGCCTCGTCCATAAGGCCGCCAACACTTTCGCGTAGCACCTGCACGCCGGAGAACAGCACGTAGGCCGCGACCAGCGCCGCCAGGATCGCATCCGCCCGGGTCGATCCGCTGGCGATCGCGATTGCAAGGCCAGCGATCACCGTGACGGATGTCACCACGTCGGTCATCAGGTGGTTGCCGTCCGCGACCAGAGCGGGGGAGCGCAGCGTCCGGCCACGTCGGATCAGCATCAGGCCCCAACCGAGGTTCATAACCGTCGCCACGGCGTTGAGCGCCATGCCGGTCAGGGGCGCCTCGATCAATCCGGGTGACTGCCATGTGGCCCAAGCGTGGTTCAGGATCGCGGCCGCTGCGATCACGATCAGCACGCCCTCGATCACGGCGGCGAAGAACTCCGCCTTGTCGTGACCGTAAGGATGGTTCTGGTCCGCCGGCCGGGCCGCCATGTGCAGCGCAACGAACGCAACCGTCGAGGCCAGAACATTGACCACCGACTCGGCGGCGTCGGAGAACAGCGCGGCGCTGCCCGTCGTCCACCAAGCGGCGGATTTCAGGGCCAGCACCAGCGCGCCTATCACGATGCTGCCGGCGGCGATCTGCTTGGCCTGGCTCACTTGAAGCCTGTCACTGGGCCGAACTCCTGGCTGGCGGCATGCGCCATAGCAAACGCGGGCGGGACTATGGAGGGAGTATCGCCTCCGCCAAGCGCGCGCGCTACCCTGGCATCCATGAAGATCGATACCGCTGATGTCGCAGTGATCGGCCTTGGGGCCGTGGGCAGCGCAGTTTTGTATCAACTCGCCCGGCGCGGCGTGCGTGCGGTGGGCCTCGACCGGTTCGCGCCTCCGCACATGATGGGGTCCTCGCATGGCGAGAGCCGCATCACGCGGCTGACGGCGGGGGAAGGCGAGATCTATGTCCCGTTGGTGCGTCGTTCGCACGAAATCTGGCGAGAGCTGGAGGCCGCGACCGGCGCAAGCCTCATGCGGACCACCGGCGGGTTGTTCATCGCCCCAGCGAAGTCGGCAGCCAAGCATCACGGGGCAGCTAATTTTGTCGCCGCGAGTGCCGAGATCGCGCGGCGGTTCGATATCCCGTACGAGATGCTGTCGCCGGACGAGGTCATGCGGCGCTACCCGCAGATGGTCCTGCGCGGCGACGAGGTGGCGATCCATGAGCCAAGCGCCGGCACGCTGTTTCCAGAGGCCTGTGTCAGGGCGCAACTGAGCGAGGCGCAACGTCTGGGGGCCATGGTGCGGACCGACGAGCCGGTGCTGGGGGTCACTGAGACCAGCGGCGTCGTGCGTATCGAGACCGCGCACGGGGTGATCGAGGCCGGGCAGGCGGTGATCACAGCCGGACCGTGGATCGCAGCACTTGCCGGATCGGCCATGGCGGAGCGAACGCGGGTCTATCGCCAGGTGCTGCAATGGTTTCCGTGCGACGATCCCACCGCTTTCGCGCCCGAGCGTTTCCCGGTTTTCATCTGGATGTACGGACAGCACGATTCGGATTATCTGTACGGCTTCCCCGCATTCGATGGCCGAGACATCAAGCTCGCCACCGAGTTCTTCGAGGTTCCGACGACCGCTGACACGGTGAACCGATCAGTGACCCCGGCGGAATCCAGGGCTATGCACGACCGCCACGTCGCGGGCCGGCTGAATGGCGTCCCGCGAGAGGCGTCCCGCGCGCAAGTTTGTCTCTACACCGTCACGCCCGACTCGCGGTTCATCGTCGACCGGCTGCCCGGCCATGACTGCGTCGCGGCGGTGTCGGCCTGCTCCGGCCATGGGTTCAAGCATTCCGCTGGCCTGGGTGAAGCGATAGCCCAGTGGGTGCTGACGGGCGCCAGTGCCATCGACCTCGCGCCGTTCCGGCTCAGCTGAGGCAGCCCATCTCGCGTCCACGGATGATTTCGGCGGTGGCGCCCTCGCCGGCCAGGGCAGTGTTGCTGCCGGGCACTCTCAAACGGCGCGGGTCTGCCCGTTTGATCTAGGCCTATCCGGCCTCAACAAAAGTGATATCGTCCTTAAAAGAACTTGGGCTGAAGCCTGAGACGAAGGGAAGGATTTGGCCTTGCAGCCGACCGATATTTCGAATCCGGACTACTTCCATAAAGTCGTTGATTGCCAGTGGGCGTGTCCCGCACACACTCCGGTCCCTGAGTATATCCGCCTTATCGCCGATCAACGTTATGCCGACGCTTATATGGTGAATTGGCACAGTAACGTTTTTCCCGGCATTCTCGGCCGCACCTGCGACCGCCCCTGCGAGCCAGCCTGCCGTCGCGGTCGCGTCGAGGAGGAGCCGGTGGCGATCTGCCGGCTGAAACGCGTCGCCGCCGACTTCAAGGGTGACGTAAGCGCGCTGATGCCATTGCCGGTGCCGACGCGCAACGGCAAGCGGATTGCCTGCATCGGCGCGGGACCCGCCGCGATGACGGTGGCGCGCGATTTGGCGCCAAGCGGCTACGAGGTCGTCGTGTTCGATGGGGAGGCGCGTGCGGGCGGCTTCATCCGCAGCCAAATCCCCAAGTTCCGCCTCCCAGAATCGGTGATCGACGAGGAGATGGGCTACATCACCGACCTTGGCGTGGAAACACGTTTTGGTCAGCGCGTGGACAGCCTGCAGCAGATGTTGGGCGAGCGTTGGGATGCGATTTTTGTCGGCTGCGGCGCGCCGCGTGGGCGCGACCTCGACCTGCCGGGCCGGCATGAGGCGGGCGCCAACATCCACATAGGCATCGACTGGCTTTCCTCCGTGTCATTCGGCCACGTGACCAAGATAGGCCAGCGCGTGATCGTGCTGGGTGGCGGTAACACGGCGATGGATTGCTGCCGTTCTGCCCGCCGTCTTGGTGGGACGGACGTGAAAGTGGTCGTGCGCAGCGGCTTTGAGGAGATGAGGGCGTCGCCCTGGGAGAAGCAGGACGCGATCGGGGAGGATATTCCCATCCTCAACTTCATGGTGCCGAAAAGCTTCGTGCATGAGGATGGCCGGTTGGTCGGCATGATGTTCGAGAAGGTCAGGGCCGAGACGGACGCGCGTGGCCGTCGCCAACTGGTGCCGACGGGCGAGGCGGAAATCCTGATCGGCGCCGATGACGTGTTGGTCGCGGTCGGACAGGAGAACTCCTTCCCGTGGATCGAGCGTGATGCCGGGTTGGAGTTCGACGAGCGGGGAATGCCCGTGGTGGACGCGATCACGATGCAGTCCAGCAATCCACGCGTGTTCTTCGGCGGCGACGCGGCGTTTGGCCCAAAAAACATCATCTGGGCGGTGGCGCATGGCCACCAGGCGGCGATCTCGATCGACAAGTTTTGCCGTGGCGAGGATGTGCGACAGCGACCGCCACCGATGGTGACGCTGGCGAGCCAGAAGATGGGCATCCACGAGTGGAGCTATAACAACGACGTCTCGATCGACCTGCGCTTCAAGGTTCCGCACCAGGAGAAATCCCTGGCGCTGGCGAGCATCAAGACCGAGGTCGAACTGGGCTTTGATCTGTCGCTGGCGTTCAAGGAGGCGCAGCGTTGCCTGAATTGCGACGTACAGACGGTGTTCGCGCCGAAGCTGTGCATCGAGTGCGACGCTTGCGTGGATATCTGCCCGGTCGATTGCATCACCTTCACCGAGAACGCCGACGAGGCTGACCTGCGAACGCGGCTGAACGCGCCAGCAGTCAATCTTTTCGAGGATATCTACGTGGCAGATGGCCTAAAGACCGGCCGCGTCATGGCGAAGGACGAGGATGTCTGCCTGCATTGCGGGTTGTGCGCCGAGCGTTGCCCGACCGGCGCCTGGGACATGCAGCTCTTTCTGATCGATCTCGCGCAGGTAACGCCGATGAGGAAACACGCATGCGCCCACTAGAAAGCGTCAACGATTTCGTAGTCAGGTTCGCTAACGTCAACGGCTCCGGCAGCGCCAGTTCCAACCAGCTGTTCGCCCGCGCCATACTTCGCATGGGCGTGCCAGCAACGCCGCGCAACGTCTTCCCGTCCAACATACAAGGCCTTCCGACCTGGTACGAGATCCGTGTGTCGGAGGCCGGGCATATGGCCGCGCGCGGGGGCGGGGTGGATTTGATGGTGGCGATGAACCCGCAGACGTGGGACGCCGACGTTAAAAGCATCGAGCCGGGTGGCTACCTCTTCTACGACTCGACCAAGCCGATGCCGCCGAGCCGGTTCCGGTCCGACATCACCGTGATCGGGATGCCCCTCACCTCGATCTGCAACGCGGAATACAGCGACCCACGCCAGCGCCAGCTGTTCAAGAATATCATCTATGTCGGCGCTCTGGCGGCATTGCTCGACATCGAGCCAGAGGTGGTCGAGACGCTGCTGCGCGAGCAGTTCAAGGCTAAGGAAAAACTGATCGCGCCAAACCTCCACGCGATGCATCTAGGCCGTGATTTTGCGCTCGCGAACCTTACCTGTCCGATCGGCCTCCGCATCCGTCGATCCGATGCGGTGGGGGAGCGTATCTTCATCGACGGCAATGCAGCGGCGGCACTTGGGAGCGTCTACGGCGGGGCTACTGTTGCAGCCTGGTATCCGATCACGCCCTCATCCTCGCTCGCCGAGGCGTTCGCGAAATACTGCGAGACCTATCGCACCGACCTGGATGGCAAGAAAAAATATGCCATCCTGCAGGCCGAGGACGAACTGGCTTCGATCGGTATGGTCATTGGTGCGGCCTGGAACGGGGCGCGGGCCTTCACCGCCACATCCGGCCCAGGCATCTCGCTGATGCAGGAGTTTTTGGGACTGGCGTATTTCGCTGAGATCCCTGCGGTAATCTTTGACGTGCAACGCGCTGGGCCATCCACGGGAATGCCGACGAGAACGCAGCAATGCGACGTGTTGGCCTGCGCCTATGCCTCCCACGGCGACACCAAGCACGTGCTGCTGTTCCCCGAGGACGCGCACGAGTGTTTCACCTTCGGCGCCAAAGCGTTCGATCTCGCCGACCGCCTGCAAACCCCGATCTTCGTCATGCTCGACCTTGATATCGGCATGAACGAGCGTCTCTGCGCACCGTTTGTTTGGGATGACGCCAAGCGCATGGATCGCGGCAAGGTCATGACATCCGAAGCGTTGGAGAGCGGCGTCGATTTTGGCCGTTACCTCGATGTGGATGGCGACGGCATTGCGTACCGTACTTACCCTGGCACGCACGACAAGCGCGGCGCCTTCTTCACGCGGGGCACGAGCCGCGACAAATACGCGAAATATACTGAGGACGGCACGGTGTATCAGGACAACATGGAGCGCCTGCTTCGTAAGTTTGAAACCGCGAAAGAACTGGTGCCGCATCCCGTACGGCGGGATGCGCACGAGGCGACACGGCTAGGGGCGATTTACTACGGCTCGACCAGTGCCGCCATGGACGAGGCGGTGGAGGTGTTGCTGGAGCAAGGTGTCGCCATCGATACGTTAAGGGTGCGCGGTTTCCCGTTCCACGATGACGTGCTCCGGTTTGTGGCCGACCACGAGCAGGTGTTCGTGGTCGAGCAAAACCGTGACGCACAGTTACGCACGCTGCTGATGGTCGAGGGCGATCTCGACGCGGCCAAGCTCGTGCGTGTGCTGCACTGGGACGGATCGCCGATCACCGCTCGGATCATCGCTGACGCCATCGCTGAGAAAGTCTCCGCGCTGAAAATCGTGCCGCTACGAAAGACTGCGCCATGACATACCTGCCGAAGCCACGCCTGCATCATCCCGACCTGCCCCGCAACGAACTGGGTTTCACCCGGCGCGACTACGAGGGGGCGATTTCCACACTCTGCGCGGGATGCGGGCATGACAGCATCAGCGCCGCCATCATCCACGCATGTTTCGAGTTGTCGCTTCCGCCGCATCGCATCGCCAAGCTGTCCGGCATCGGCTGTTCATCCAAGACGCCGACATACTTCCTCGGCAGCTCGCACGGCTTCAACTCCGTGCATGGCAGGATGCCGAGCGTGCTGACAGGGGCAAACCTCGCCAACCGCGACCTGATCTATCTCGGCGTATCCGGCGACGGCGATAGCGCATCCATCGGTCTCGGCCAGTTCGCGCATGCCATGCGGCGCGGGGTGAACATGACCTATATCGTCGAAAACAACGGCGTGTATGGCCTGACCAAGGGCCAGTTCTCAGCGACGGCAGACAGGGGCGCCAAGAACAGACGCGGCGTCGCTAACCACGACGAGGCGATCGACCTTGTTGGTATGGCGCTGCAACTCGGCGCCACGTTCATCGGGCGCGGGTTCTCGGGCGACAAGATACAGTTGATTCCGCTGATCAAGGCAGCACTTTCGCATCGCGGCGCCGCATTCATCGACGTGATCTCGCCGTGCGTCGCGTTCAACAACCATGTCGGCTCGACCAAAAGCTTCGACTACGTTCGTGAGCACAACGAGGCGGTCAACTTCCTCGATATCATCACCAGCCGGGCCGAGATCGTGACCGACTACGCGCCGGGCACGGTGCAGGACGTGGTGCAGCATGACGGCTCGGTGTTGCGGCTTCGCAAGCTGGCGGAGGAATACGACGTGAGCGACCGGATCGCGGCATCGACCTACTTGCAGCATCGCCACGCGGCGGGAGAGATCGTGACCGGGCTGCTGTATGTCGATCCGGAAGCGGAGGAGATGCACGACTACATCGGTACGGCGATGGAGCCGCTGAACGGGATGCTGGAGGCGGAGTTGTGCCCTGGGGCGGCGGCGTTGGAGATTTTGAACGCTACATTGCGGTAGGCTGCGGCTCGTCGTCGCGAGGGATTGGGTGACGGTAAAGACGCGCTGGATCGCCGCGTCGCCAAGCGGATGTCTTGCAAGAACGAGGTGAGGTTAGACCTCAACCTAGCCTTCGGCCAGAACCTCGCGGCTGGCTCGTACACGGTCAACCCGTCGTCCTTCCGTCGCCAGCACCTCGAACAGCCATCCCGCGAACACCACCCGGTCGCCTTGCGCTGGGACGCGCCGAAGCAAAGCGAGCAGCAGGCCTGCCAGGGTATGGTAGCTGCCTTCGGCGGGTAAAGCGGGCAGGCCGAGCCGATCCTTCAGTTCGTCCACCGGCGTCATGCCGTCGAGCAGCAACACGCCGGCCGCCGGTTCCGGGCCGTCGCTCGGGTGGGACACGGGATCGGCGTCGCCGACGATGGCCTGCAGCACGTCGGCGGCTGTCACCACGCCCTCGAAGCTGCCGTATTCGTCCATCACCAGGGCGATGCCGAGCGGATCGTTCTTCAGGCGTTCAAGCGCATCCAGCGCGGTTACGGTGTCAGGCACCACCAGCGGTTGGCGCAAGGCGGCGCCGATGGAGAAGTCCTTGCCGTCGAGCACCCGGTCCAGGATGTCCTTCGCCTGCACCACGCCCACCACGTTGTCCACCGAGCCGTCGCACACCACGAACCGCGAATGCGGCTCCGAGCGTAGGGTCGCGATGATTTCCTTCGCCGGGTCGGTGCGGTCGATCCAGGCGAGGTCCGTACGCGGTGTCATGATGGCGCGCACCGGCTTGTCCGCCAGGCGCAGCACGCGCTCGATGATGTCGCGCTCCTCGGATTCCAGCATCCCGGTCTGTTCGCCCTCCGCGAGGATGGCTTTCAACTCCTCCTCCGTCACCGAGTGCGACGGGACTTTGTAGTCGCCGAACAGCCGCAGGATGATGGCGGAGGATCGGCCAAGCACCCACACCACCGGAGCACTGGCCCGCATCACACAGGTCAGTGGCCCGGCGAGGGCGGCGGCCACGCGTTCGGGGTGGCGGAGCGCCAACTGCTTTGGCACCAGTTCGCCGACCACCAGGGTCAGGTAGGTGATGAGCAGCACGACGATGAACAGCGACAGGCTGTCGGCAAGCGGGCCGACGAACGGCAGGTCGGCCAGCAACGGCGCCAGCCGCGCGGCAACGCGGGCACCGCCGAACACGCCGGAGAGGATGCCAATGAGGGTGATACCGACCTGTGCGGCGGGCAGGAAACGTTGTGGGTCCTCGGCCAGCAGGCGCGCCTTCGTGGCGCCCTTGACGCCCTTGCGTTCGAGCACCGCCAGCCGCGCGCGGTTGGACGACACCAGGGCAAGCTCGCTCATAGCAAACAAGCCGTTCAGCACGATCAGCAGCAACACGACGCCCAGTTCGAAGGCGATAATCATCAGCGGTCCGTCCCGGCCAAGCCAACATCATAGCGGCATTTTCGCGATCTGGCATCGCTGTCCAGAGAACCGCCAGTATGGTAACGAATTACGTTGCGCGACCGATTAGTGATGGCACGCCTCATTTCGGCCATGCCATGGCCCGGTGCTTGCCCCAGTGGGGTGTTGAAAGAATGTTGCAGGTGGCCATTCCGGCCTCTCGCGCGATCGGGATGACGATGATGGACCAGGGCGCCGCCGGCAACCCGATGCCTCGCCTAAGTTTCTGGCGCGCGCTCGGGCATCCGACAACGATTGCCTCGGTCGTGCTTGCCGCATGTTTGACGCTAGGAGCCTGGGCCATGGCCGAGCGGCCGGTCGAGGTTCCCGACTTCGTGGGCGGCGTAGGCGGCTTGGCCTTTTCGCCCTTCCATCGGGGAGAGAGCCCGGAAACCCAGGCGTGGCCGACCGAGGCGGAGATCCAGTCCGACCTCGCCTACGCCGCCGACATGACGGACCAGGTGCGGACCTACACGGTGCAGGGCGTGTTCGCCGATATCCCCCGCCTGGCCCATGCGCTGCCGCTGCGCGTGACACTCGGCGCCTGGCTGGACCACGATCTCGCGGGCGACAGGCGGGAAGTGGACCGGCTGGTCGAGGTTGCGCATGCCAGCCGCAACGTCAATCGCGTGCTGATCGGCAACGAGGCGGTGTTGCGCGGCGACCTCACGATCGCGCAACTCGTTGGCTTCATCGACATCGCCAGGCGCGGACTGCACGTGCCGGTTTCGACCGCCGAGCCATGGCACGTGTGGATCGACCATCCCGAACTCGCCCGCGCAGTCGATTATATCACCATCCATCTGCTGCCTTACTGGGAAGGATTGGCGGTAGACGACGCGCTGCGCTTCAGCATGGAGAAGCTGGATGCGGTGCAGGCCGCCAACCCCGGCAAGCACATTGTCATCGGCGAAATTGGCTGGCCGTCCAACGGCGTGGATATCGGGTCGGCGCGCGCGAGCCGGGTCAACCAGGCGCTGTTCCTGCGGAAGTTCTTCATCGAGGCGCGGCGCCGGCAACTCGATTATTTCGTGATGGAGGCGTTCGACCAGCCCTGGAAGACCAGCTTCGAGGGCCGCGCCGCCGGCTATTGGGGCATGGCTGATCTCGACCGCCACGCCAAGTGGGCGATGACCGGGCCGGTGGTCGAAGTTCCCAACTGGCCCCTGTGGGCCGGC
>JANXXW010000544.1 GCA_025350425.1 Rhodospirillales bacterium | reverse complement strand
GGTGCGCGGATCGCGCTGTGGGACCGCGACGCGGCGGCGCTGGGGCGGGCCACCGCCGCCCATGCCGAAACGCTGGAACTGACCGATCCGGACGCGGTGCAACGAGCGGCGGACGCGACAGTGGAGAAGCTTGGCGGGATTGACATACTGGTGTGCAGCGCCGGGATCACCGGGCCGAATGCGAGCAGTTGGGAATACCCGATCGAGGATTGGCGGCGGGTGATCGATGTGAACGTGAACGCGCTGTATTACTGCTGCCGTGCCGTGGTGCCGCACATGCTGCACAGCGGTTGGGGACGGATCGTCAATATCGCATCGGTCGCGGGCAAGGAGGGCAATCCGAATGCCGCGGCGTACTCCACCTCCAAGGCGGCCGTGATCGGGTTCACGAAGTCGCTGGGCAAGGAGCTGGCGGCGAGCGAGATACGGGTGAACTGCGTAACGCCGGCGGCGGTGAAGACACCAATCTTCGACCAGATGTCGCAGGCGCAGGTGGATTACATGCTGTCGAAAATCCCGATGGCGCGGTTCGGCACGGTGGATGAGGTGGCATCCCTGGTGGCGTGGCTATGCAGCGAGGAAGCCTCGTTCAGCACGGCGGCGGTGTTCGATTGTTCAGGGGGACGGGCGACGTATTAGGGCCACCATCACCTGACCAGCGGGTGGGATGCGTAAGCTATCCCACCCAGACCGGCCTATGCCGGGGACGAGGCCGGTAAGTCGGGCGGTGGTGGCGGGTTACGAGGCAGCGACTCGACAACGGCCGCTGGCGATTCGTCCGCCGTGGGCTCCATTTCCTCATCCGGGACCGAAGTGGTGCCGCGGCGGCCCATCATGCCTTCGGCCCGCTCGGCGCGTTCCAGTGCTTTGTCCAATGCGGACATGGTGGCCGACATATCCTCGGAGTCGTCGTCCTTCCAGGTGCGGACCGTCCAGAGCCAGACCGCGAGCAGGCCTTTGGAGCGCAACAGCCCGCGCAAGCCGGTAGCATCGACGCCGGCGCCTTCCAGCATCCAGCCCATGCTCTGAACGCTGGACATGGCCAGCATGAGGCCAAGCCCCGGATCAAGCGGCACCGCACGCATCAGGGCGAGCGTGCCCTCGCGGTGGAGTTGGAGCACATCGAGGCGGCGCATCAGAATGTCGAACAGGCGGTCGCGGTGAGAAGCGTCGGGGTTCGAGTCGGCGCCAACCAGCGCGGCCTGATCGGCCATACGACCGAAGCGGAGCAGGATGGCCTGGGTGGATGCGAACCGACCTCGGGCGCGATCAAGTGGCAGCGCCGCGCGGCGGGCTGCTTCGGCCACGCTGACGCGGGACCACCCAATCTCGCCGGCGAGAGCGAGGGCGGCGGTGACGAGGGCGGTATCGAAATCGAGATCTTCAGTCATCGGATCGGACATGGTGCGGTGAGCCTTGATGTCAGCCCGCGAGTTCGCGCGACCGGGCGGTGGCGGCGGCGATGGCACGCGACAGGGTGGCGGACCAGCCATCCTCGGCCATCAACACTGCGAGCGCACGCTCGGTCGTTCCTCCGGGGCTGGTGACGTTACGGCGCAGAGTGGCGGCGTCCTCGGTGCTTGCGGCCAGCAACGCGCCGGAGCCCGCGACGGTTTTACGGGCCATGAGGCGGGCGAGGTCCTGCGGGATGCCCTGCTCGATAGCCGCTCGTTCGAGCAGTTCGGCGAGTAGGAACACGTAGGCTGGGCCACCTCCGGACACGGCGGTGACGGGGTCCAGCAGGGCCTCGTCGTCGGTCCAGGCGACGTCTCCGATGGCGCGGAGCAGGCGGTCGCACAATGCGCGCTGGGTCTCGGTGACGTCTTGCGCGGGACAGGTGACGGTGATGCCCTGGCGCACGGCGGCGGGGGTGTTGGGCATGGCACGGACGATCTGGGCATGGCCGCCGATCAGGGCCTGGATGCTGGCGATCGGGATGCCGGCCATGATGGAGAGCATCACGGCCTGATCGGCGTAACGGGCATACAGCGGCAGGGTGACCGCCGCCTGCTGCGGTTTGACCGCGAACACGATGGCAGCCGGCGCGAAACCATCCGGCACATCGAGCACTCCGGCGATGACCGAAAGGTGAGTGTTGTGCGAGGCGGGCAGCGTGGGGTCGATGGCGATGGAGGGTGAGATGCCCTCCTCGAGCCAGCCGGCCGCCATGGCAGACCCCATCTTGCCGAAGCCAACCAGCAGCACCGGTGGGATGAGGCTCATGCGGTCACGCCTCGCCGACACATTCCAGCATGGCGGCGGCCAGCGCATCGGCTGGCTTCTTGCCACCCCAGAGCACGAACTGGAACGCGGGGAAGAAGCGCTCGCATTCGGTGATGGCGATGTCCACCATGTCCTCCAGGCTCTCGGCCGATGCGCCACGCGCGCCACGCAATAGGACGGAGTGACGGAACACCGGCATCCCGTCATCGGAGTCCATGCCGAAATGGCCGATCCACAGCTTCTCGTTGGCGAGGGCCAGGAGTTCGTAGAGTGCCACGCGGCGCTTTTCCGGCACCTTCAGATCGAAGGCGCAGCTGAAATGCATAGCGGTAATTTCGGCCGACCAACTGAAATAGAGGCCGTAATCGCACCACTTGCCCGGGGCTTCGGCTGCCATCTCGGTATCGCTGCGGCGGTCGAATACCCAATCATTGGCGCTGACGATCTGCTCCATGATGTCGAGTGGATTGGTGGCGCGTTCCGACGCGGTGTTTAGCGAGGTAGCGGGCATTCTGGGTCTCCCACTTGGAAGGAAGGCCGAGCGGGACGCTTGTCACGGGCAGAGAGTTGACCGCCGCGTCCCGGGGCTACCCTACCGACCTGATCCGACGTGCCGCAAGTGCTCAAAGACATACGGGGCGAAGTTCGTGCGGCGGGTAATGCTGCATCGCGTCGGATCAGGCAATCATTCCCGGTCCGCCACCTTCATTGTTATGAGGCATAACAATCGGCGTGGGAGATTCCAGCGCGGCCACCCGCTTCTCCAGCGAATCGAGGCGCTCCAGGGCTGTGGAAAGACGGGATTCGGCCGATTCCTGACCGGATCTGGCGTTCGCCGCCATCTCCTGCACGGCCTCGAACTCGTCGCGCTTCACTAGGTCGAACTTGCGCATGGCCTCGTCCATGCGCGCCCGCACCATCGCCTCGCCCTCCTCGCGCAGACCGGCGAGGGCGGACATGGCACCACCGGCCACGCCGGCGATGTCGTCGAGAAATTTCGGGCGTTCGGCCATACGGCTCTCCTGTGACTTGGCTTCCGTGCCATAGCACGCACCGTATATCGTGCGCCGCGTGCCAAGCTGGAAGGCCACCCATGTTTCCCGTGCTGATGTTTCCCGAATTCGATCCCGTCCTGATCCAGGTCGGGCCGCTCGCGATCCGGTGGTATGCGCTGGCCTATATCAGCGCGCTGGTGATCGGCTGGCGGCTGGTGCGGCGCCTGGCGCAGCGCCCGCCAGCGGTTGCCAACCTGTTGCAAGTGGACGATTTTCTGACCTGGGCGACGCTCGGCGTGGTGCTCGGCGGACGCCTTGGCTACGTGCTGTTCTATCAGCCGGAACGGTTCCTGGCCGACCCGCGGCAGATCTTTGCAGTTTGGCAGGGCGGCATGAGCTTCCATGGCGGGATGCTCGGCGTGGCGATCGCGATCATCTGGTATTGCCGCCGCAACGCCATCCCGGTTTTGGGATTCGCCGACCGCATTGCCATCGTGGCGCCGATCGGCCTCGGGCTGGGCCGCATCGCCAACTTTATCAATGGCGAATTGTGGGGCCGCCCGGCGCCGGACTGGCTGCCATGGGCCATGGTATTCCCGACCGGCGGCCCGGTGCCGCGCCATCCGAGCCAGATATATCAGGCACTTATGGAGGGATTGATCCTGTTCGCAATCATGTGGACGCTAGGCGGGGTTGCCAGCATCCGGGCGCGATTCGGCTGCCTGACCGGGGTGTTCCTGATCGGCTACGCCGTGGCGCGTGGCATCGGCGAGCTGTTCCGCCAACCCGATCCCTTCCTCGGCTACCTCTGGGGCGGCGCCACGATGGGGCAGTTGCTCTCCATACCGATGATGCTGGCCGGAATCGGGCTCGTGGTGTGGTCCGGCCGCCACAGGCAAGCGCTCGCCTGATGGAGCGACTCGACGCCTTCATGGCCCGCGCCAACGCAGCCTATTACGCCACCCGCGACCCGTTCGCGGATTTCACCACCTCGCCTGAAATCAGTCAGGTGTTCGGCGAGCTGCTTGGCCTGTGGGCGGCGGTGATGTGGCGGGAGATGGGCTCCCCGCCCGGCATCCTTCTGGCCGAAGCCGGACCCGGACGCGGCACGCTGATGGCGGACGCGCTGCGGGCCACGGCACAGGCGGCGCCCGATTTCCGCCCCGCCTTGCATCTGGTGGAAAGTTCACCCCGGCTGCGCGCGATCCAGGCAGGCAAGCTGCCCGGCGCAGTGTGGCACGAGAGCGTGGAGGACTTGCCGCCAGGGCCGATGGTGTTCCTCGCCAACGAGTTCCTCGATGCCCTGCCGATCCGCCAAATCCGAGGCGAGGGCGAGGCTTTCGTGGTGGATGGCGAACGGGTCTGGTCGCCCGACTCCGATGCTCCCATCCAGGAGACCTGCGATGTCGCCATCGATATCGTCCGTGCCTTGGCCGCGCGTGGCGCCACCGCCCTCATCCTCGATTACGGCCCGTCCGAAAGCGCGCCCGGCGACAGCGTACAAGCCATCCGCGACGGCGCCCCGGCCGATCCCTTCGTCGATCCCGGCACCGCTGATCTGACCGCGCATGTCGATTTCGCGGCCCTGGCGCGAGCAGCGCGGGCGGCGGGTGCAAACGTCCATGGCCCGACCCCGCAAGGTAAGTTTCTGGCATCACTCGGTTTGTTCCAGCGCACCGGCATTTTGGCCCGCACCCAACCGCCTGCCCGGGCCGGTGCGATGATCCAGGCGGCGCAGCGACTGGCGGAGCCGGACCGGATGGGGCGGCTGTTCAAGGCGATGGCCATTTGCCACCCTGGCCTGCCAACGCCGCCCGGATTCGAAGCATGATGCCGACCCCGCTCACCGCTGCCGGCCTGCCAGCCGGCCGGCACGGATTCTTCACCCGCGAGGGCGGCGTGTCGGAAGGCCCGTTCGCCAGCCTCAACTGCAGCCTGTCCGGCGCGGACCTACGCCAAGCCGTGCTGGAAAATCGCGCCCGCGCCGCCCGCGCGTTGGGTGCCGAACCGGACATGCTGGTGGGCCTCACGCAGGTCCACGGGATCGAGGTGGCCCAGGTGACCGAGGTCTGGGCGCCGGGTGCCGGGCCACGCGCCGATGCTGCTGTCACTGACCGGCCCGGTATCGCGCTCGGCATCGTCACCGCCGATTGCGCGCCGGTGCTGTTGGTGGACGCCAAGGCCGGAGTGGTGGGCGCGGTCCATGCCGGCTGGCGCGGCGCGGTCGCCGGCGTCCTGGAAGCCACCGTCACCGCAATGTTGCGGCTGGGCGCGACCCGCGAAGGCATCGCGGCGGCGGTTGGCCCGTGCATCGGGCAAAACTCGTACGAGGTTGGCCCCGACCTGCGGGACGCCGTGCTCGCCCAAAATCCGAACGACGGCAATTTCTTCCGCACGGGCATCCGCCAGGAGCGTTGGCAGTTCGACCTCGCTGGCTACTGCGTGGCCCGCCTTTCCGCCGCCGGCCTTGCTCAAGTGGAAAGCCTCGGCATCGACACCGTGGCGCATGAGGCGAGGTTCTTCAGCCATCGCCGCCGCACCCTTGCCGGCGGTGGGCCGATCGGGCACCAGATCGCGGTCGTAACCTTGTAGATGCCCTACCTTGTCATATTCATCTTCCTGATCCTGCTGACCGCCCTTGCCAGCTGCATCATTTAGGCTGTTCGCGCTCGTGCTGCTGCTGGCCGGGTGTGGCGGCTTGCCGCGTCCGTTTGCCGGCAACCCCGGAGCCGCCGGCGCCCTGCTGTCCCGCCCGCCGCCCGCGCGCCTCGCCGTGATCCCGCCGACCGGCGCCCTGCTGACCAGCCTCGGCTCCGACACGCTGGCCGGGGCCTTGGCCGACGCATTGGTGCGCCAGGAAATCCCCGCCGTGGCCGAGCGGACCTCGCCAGGTGACTGGCGCCTGGTGTTGACGGCGGAGCTGAAGGACGGCCAGGTCGTCCCGTACTTCTCTCTCGAGAATCCGTCCGGGCGGTCGATGGGCGTGTCGGTCGGCAAGCCCATCGACCCCGGCGCATGGTCCGATGCCAAGCCGCAGACCCTGCGCGACGTGGCAGAGGCCGCCGCTCCCAACATCGCCACCTTGCTCAGCCGCATCGAGGCGGCGCGGCTGCAAAGTGACCCGAACAGCCTGTTGAACAGGCCAGCGAAAATCTTCGTCAAAGGCGTGACCGGTGCCACCGGCGACGGCAACGCAGCCCTTGCTCGCCAACTCCGGTTGTTCCTGCCGCAAAACAACGAGAAGGTGCAGGACGCGGCCCAGGGCGCTGATTACACGGTCGAGGCAAAGGTGGTCGTGGGGCCGGGCGCCGGCGCCACCGACCGCGTGGAAATCCAGTGGATCGTGACCGACTCCGGCGGCGAGGAGCGCGGACGTATCATCCAGTTGAACGAAGTGCCGCAAGACACGGTATCGAAGTTATGGGGCGATGTCGCCATGGTCGCGGCCAAGGAAGCGGCGGGCGGGGTCAAGGATGTCATATTCAACCAGCTCGGCGCCCGCCGCTAAGGTTGACGCGCAATGGACACAAAGCACGGGCGTTGCTAGACACCGCTACCCGCTTCCGCGGTGATGAACGCCACCTACCGCACCCGGATCGGAAACCATGAAGATCGTTGCCTGCAACAGCAACCGTCCCCTGGCCGAGGCCGTGGCCAAGGCGCTTGACCTGCCACTCACCCGTGCCTCGGTCCGCCGTTTCGCCGACATGGAGGTGTTCGTGGAAATCCACGAGAACATCCGGGGCGAGGATGTGTTCGTGGTGCAATCCACCTCCTACCCCGCCAACGACAACCTGATGGAACTGCTGATCGCGATCGACGCACTGAGACGCGCCTCCGCCCGCCGCGTCACGGCCGTGATCCCCTATTTTGGCTACGCCCGCCAGGATCGCAAAAGCGGCTCCCGCACGCCGATCTCGGCCAAGCTGGTGGCCAACCTCATCACCGAGGCTGGCGCCAACCGGGTGCTGACCTTGGATCTCCACGCCGATCAGATCCAGGGTTTCTTCGACATCCCCGTGGACAACCTCTATTCGGCGCCGCTGTTCACCCGCGACATCCAGGAGCGGTTCAAGGGCCGCGATGTCATGATCGTCTCGCCCGACGTGGGCGGGGTGCGGCGGGCGCGTGAGATCGCCTCGCGCCTGAATGTCGATCTCGCCATCATCGATAAGCGTCGCGAGCGGGCCGGCGTGTCGGAGGTGATGAACATCATTGGCGACGTGCGCGATCGCCACTGCATCCTGATCGACGACATTGTCGATTCCGGTGGCACGCTGTGCAACGCGGCCCAGGCGTTGATGGACCATGGCGCCGGTTCGGCCAGCGTCTACATCACCCACGGTGTGTTGTCGGGGGGCGCGGTCGCCCGCATCGCGGCCTCACCCATCGAGATGATGACCATCACGGACAGCATTCTTGCCACCGAGGCCGTGCGGAAAGCGT
>JANXXW010000527.1 GCA_025350425.1 Rhodospirillales bacterium | reverse complement strand
CCAAGGTGCTGCTGCTGGACGAACCGTTCGGCGCCCTGGACATCTTCACCCGCGAGGAGCTTTGGGCGATCCTGCAGGACGTGTGGATCGCCCGCCGCCCGACCGTCATCCTCGTGACCCACGATCTGCGCGAGGCCGCTTTCCTGGCCGACCGCGTGTGCGTGATGAGCGGGCGACCCGGCCGCATCGTCGTCTCCCGCCAGGTGGACCTGCCGCGCCCGCGCACGCTGGAAACCACATACCTGCCCGAATTCAATGCACTCACGCATGAGTTGCGCGGCTATATCTCGGACGCACGCGAGGCCGCCCTTGTCTAAGATCTCCACGCGGCAGCTGCAGCGCGTGCTGCCCTGGGCGTTGATCGTGGCCATGTTCGTGCTGTGGGAAATCGGCGTCCGCGTGTTCGACGTGGCCGAGTTCGTGCTTCCCGCGCCATCCGCGATCTTTGCCTCCATGGTGCAATGGCACACGCCCATCCTCCAGAACGCGGCACAGACGCTGATGACGAGCGTGCTCGGGTTCGGGCTGGCCGTGGTCGTGGGGCTGGTGCTCGGAGCAGCGCTTGGGGCCTCGGCGCTGATCTACCATGCGGTTTACCCGCTGCTGATCGGCTTCAACGCGGTGCCGAAGGTCGCCGTGGTGCCGATCCTGGTCATCTGGTTCGGCATCGGCACCATCCCGGCGGTAATTACCGCGTTCCTGCTGAGCTTCTTCCCGATTGTGGTGAACGTCGCGACCGGCATCGCGACGGTGGAGCCCGAGTTGCGCGACGTGTTGCGCGCGTTGGGGGCCAGCCCGATCGACATCATCCGCAAGATCGGCCTGCCGCGCGCCATGCCGTATTTCTTCGCCAGCCTCAAGATCGCGATTACGGTGGCGTTCGTGGGTTCCATTTTGGCCGAGACGGTCGCGGCCAATAGCGGCATCGGCCACCTGATGGTGGTCGCGTCCTCCCGGTTCGATGTGCCGCTGGTGTTCGCCGGCCTGCTGGTGACCAGCCTCATGGGCATCATGATGTACGCGATCGCCGCCTGGATCGAGAAGCGCATGACGGGGTGGGCCGTGCGCAGCATGCCCGAGCAGGTGACGACGATGGTCGCGGTGGCGGCGACCCCGGCTTAGGCGAGCGCTGCCAGCAAGGCGTCGATCGCGGCCTGGGCCACTTCGCGATCCTGGTCGCCGGTGCCCGAACCGACCCCGATGCCGCCAATGACCTGGCCGTCCACGACGATGGGAAGCCCGCCCTTGAGGTTGGTCATGCGCCCACCGGAGGCGAGGCCGAGTTTCACTTCGCTGGCCGGCGGCAGGTCGCCGGTGGGCAGGCCGGTGCTGGCCGCCGTCATCGCCTTGTTGGTGACGATGTCGATGGACAGCAGGCGCGAGCCGTCCATGCGGAGCAGCGTGAGCAGGTTGCAGCCGTCATCCACCACGGCGATCACCTGCGGCACGCCCATCGCGGTGGCCTTCCCGACCGCCGCGCGGACCAGCAACAGGCCGGCTTCATGACCGAGCTTCAGGGTTGGGCGCACCAGCGTCATCGGCCGTCCTCGAGATCAGTGACCAGCATGGGACCAAGTGCGTATCCGCTGGTCAGGCCGCGATGCAACCCCGCCCAGATGGCATGGCGCAGCCGGACCGCATCAGACATGGCGGATGATGCCGCCATCGACGCGGATGGTGGCACCGGTGACGTAGGCGGCCCGCGCGCTGGCCAGGAACGCGACCATATCTGCCACCTCCTCCGGCATGCCGTAGCGGCCGAGCGGGATCGCGGCGAAGCTGCGCCGCCGCACCTCCTCGACCGGCACGCCCTCGCGCACCGAGATCGCCTCATCGGTCATTGTCACGCGTTCGGTGGCGATGCGGCCGGGGATGAGGACGTTGGCCGTGACGCCATCGGCAGCCACTTCGTTCGACAGCGACTTGGACCACGCGACCAGCGCCGCGCGCAGGGTGTTGGATATGCCGAGCACCGGGATCGGCTGCATCGCGCCGGATGAGACGATCGTGACGATGCGGCCCCAGCGCGCGGCCCGCATGGCCGGCAGCAGGGCGTCGGTCAGCGCAATGACGGACAGGGTCATTTCCTGGAAGCTGCGCGACCAGTCTATCGCCTCGCGGCCTGTCGCGCCGCCGTAAGGCGGGCCGCCGGTGTTGTTCACCAGGATTTCCGGCGCACCGAACTCCCGCGATAAATCGGCCGCGAACGCACCCAACTTGGCGGTATCCCCCAGGTCGAGCGGAAACGCGCCGACGCGTCCGCCGTGCACGCGCAGTTTTCCAGCGGCGTCGGCCAGGCGGTCTGGGTCACGCGCCGCGATGGCGACATCGGCCCCCTCGCGTGCCAGGGCCTCGGCGATACACAGCCCCATGCCGCGATTGCCGCCGAGCACGAGCGCTCGGCGGCCGCGTAGTCCAAGGTCCATGGTGTGGGCTAGACCGGGATTTTGCGGATGTCGGCGCTCGGCAGGAAACTGGCGTTGAACACGAGGTTGGCGGGCGGCGCGACCGGGAGGGCGAAGCCATCCTTCACGATGGCGATGGAGTTCGCCAGCCGCGCGGTATCCACGCCGCCCATACCGTTGGCGCGGCTTTCGTCGCTGATCAGCTGATTCTTGATGACCCATTTCAGCCGCTCGTTCTCAAGCGCCACGTCGATCAGGCTTTCCTGTTTCTGCAACGCCAGGATCGCCTCCGCCGGGTCGGCCATTGCCGCCTGCCAGGCGCGCCCGCTCGCGGCAAGGAAGCGCTTGGCGACATCGGGATTGCCATCGACGATCTTCTTCGCGGCAATCAGGCAGTTGCTGTACAGCGGCATTCCGGCATCGCTGTAGTAGACGAACTTCACGTCGGCCGGCTTGGCGCCGCCCTTCACCAGATTGAACGCGCTGGTGCTGTCAAAGCCCAGGATCGCGTCCACATCGCCGCGCAGCAGCAGCGCCTCGCGCAGGCGAAGATCGACGAACTTCCATTTGACTGAGTTCGGGTCCAGCCCGGTCTGCTTGCAGAACGCCGGGAACAGGCGATAGGCGCCGTCGGTCACTGCCGCGCCGAGCGTCTTGCCGGCGAGATCGGCGGGCTTGGTGATGCCGGATTTGGCGAAGGTGATGGCCGAGAGCGGGCTGCGGTAATACAGCATGTAGACGGCCGAGGGCGCCTTGGCCGGGTTGCTGGCGATGAAATCCATCAGCACGTTGATGTCGCCGACAGCAAAATCGTAGGCGCCGGAGCCGACGCGCCCGATCGACTCGACGGCGCCGCCCGAGGTGTCGAACTGGCAGCGCAGGCCGACCTCCTCGTAGAAACCTCGCTGGACGCCGAGAAAGAACGGCGCGGTGGAGCCGTCGTACGGCGCCGAGAGGGACACCTTCAGGTTTGTCGTCTGTGCCCGCGCAATATGCGGCGTGGCCAGCGCAGCGCCCGCCCCAAGCAAAAGCGCACGGCGGGGAAGGCGTGGATGGAACATGACTTGTCTCCCGGTTTCGGCAATCGTTCGACCGAGAAATGCAAGGCGCGTACCATGGCAAGGTGGCTGGCATCCGCGAGCGGGGGTGCTACGCTGTCTCCATTAAAAGCCGCAATGGGAGGCAACAATGAACAAAGTAGCGCTCGTGACCGGGGGTACCCGTGGCATCGGGGCCGATATCAGCCGGCAGCTCCAGGCCGCCGGGCGAACGGTGGTGGCGAGCTATGCCCTCAACGACGCGGCAGCGGCGACCTTCAAGACCGAGACCGGCATCCAGGTGATGAAATTCGACGCCGGCAATTACGCGGAGTGCGAGGCGGCGGTGGCCAAGATCACGGCCGATATCGGCCCGATCGCCATCCTGGTGAACAATGCGGGCATCACGCAGGATTCCACGATCTCGCGCCTGTCACGGGACATGTGGGACGCGGTGGTGAATACCAACCTCGGTTCCTGCTTCAACCTGTGCAAGCTGACGTTCGATTCGATGCGCGCGGCGAAATTCGGCCGCGTGGTGAACATCGGCAGCATCAACGGGCAGGCCGGCCAGTACGGTCAGGTGAACTATGCCGCCGCCAAATCCGGCATCCACGGCTTCACCAAGGCGCTGGCCCAGGAGGGCGCACGGTTCAACATCACCGTCAACGCCATCGCCCCCGGCTATGTGGATACCGAGATGGTGCGCGCAGTGCCGCCGGACGTGTTGCAGAAGATCGTGGCGCGCATTCCGGTCGGGCGGCTCGGCCACGCCTCCGACATCGCGCGCGGAGTGTGTTTTCTGACCGCTGACGACGCCGACTTCATCACCGGCTCGACGCTGTCGATCAACGGCGGGCAGCACATGTACTAGCCATCCCTGATCACCGAAGCGCGGAGGCGTGAACCGCGCGACGGCGGCTGGATGCGGGGCTATCGCGCTGTGGTCGGTGCTTGCGTTGCTGACGGTGTCGGCGGCGCGGGTGCCGCCCCTGGAGCTGACCGCGCTGGGCTTCGCGGTGTCCGCCGCCTTTGGGTTGGTATGGCTGATCGCGACCGGGGGGATGGGCGTGTTGCGGCAACGCCCATTGGCGTGGCTGCACGGTGCGGGGGGGCTGTTTGGCTTCCACGTGTTGTATTTCGCCGCGTTGGCGCGGGCGCCGACGGCCGAGGCGAACCTGATCGACTATCTGTGGCCCCTGCTGATCGTGTTGCTGTCGGGCGCCATGCTCGGGCTCCGATTGCGGACCGGACATCTGGTGGGCACCGTCCTGGCACTCGGCGGCTGTGCCTTGATGCTGGGCGCCAACGCCTCGATATCCGTGCGCTATCTGCCGGGATACGGACTGGCGCTGCTGTCGGCGCTGACCTGGGCCTTCTACTCGGTGCTGTCTCGCCGTTTCGCGAACGTGCCGACGAGGGCGCTGGTGGGGTTCTGTGCCGCCGCTGCCGCGCTGGCGGCGCTGGCGCATCTGGCGGTGGAGACGACGGTGGTGCCGGACGGTGCCACCGCTCTCGTCATCCTCGTGCTCGGCGCGGGACCCATGGGCGGCGCGTTTTTCCTGTGGGACGTCGGTATGAAACGCGGCGACCCCCGGTTGCTGGGAACGCTGGCCTACGCGACGCCGGTGGTATCCACGGTGTTGCTATGCGCCGCGGGATACGCGGAGTTCACCGTCTGGACGGTGGCGGCGGCGTTGCTGGTGGCGGCTGGCGGGCTGATGGCGGCGCGGGCTTGACGCCGCGTGCTTCTCAGACTCGTGGCTCGGCTTGTAGGTAGAGGCCGAGGGGGTTCTCCATGCCGTTCAGGTTCGTCCACGCCGCCGACATCCATCTCGACTCGCCGCTCCGGTCGCTGGCTTTGCGCGACCGTGACTTGGCGGAACTGGTGGGCAACGCGACACGCCGGGCGTTCACGGGCATCGTCGATTTGTGCGTGGATGAGCGGGTAGACGCCCTGCTGCTAGCCGGAGATCTTTACGACGGCGAGCAGACCTCGATGAAGACGGCGCGCTTCCTGGCCGACGAGATCGGCAAGCTGCACGAGGCCGGGATCGGCGTCTTCGTCATTCGCGGCAACCACGATGCGCTGTCCAAGATTACCAAGGAGCTGACGTTCCCGAACTCGGTGAAGATCTTCGGCGCGCGGGCCGAGGCGATTCCGCTGGTGCGCGATCGGGGCGCCTTGCCCGTCACCATCCACGGGCTGAGCTTCGCTAGGCCGCACGCTCCGGAAAGCCTGCTGCCGAGCTATCGCCCGCCGCTAGATGGGGCGATCAATATCGGGCTGATGCACACGAGCCTCGATGGCTCGCCGGGGCACGACCTGTATGCACCGTGCAGGCTGATCGACCTGAGGGCTTCCGGCTTCGACTATTGGGCGCTTGGACACATCCATGGCCGCTCGGCGATGGCGGGGAACATCGTCATGCCGGGGATGCCGCAGGGACGCGATATCAACGAGGCGGGACCGAAATCCGTCACCATCGTTACCATTGGCGACGATCGGGCGGTCACGCTGGAGGAGCGCCTGACCAGCGTGGCGCAGTTCGAGAGGGTGACGGTGGATCTGTCCGGCATCGACGATTGGCACGACATGGCGGACGCGGTCGGGCGGGCGCTGGAACGGACGCGCGAGGCGGCGCCGTCGGAACACCTGATCGCCCGGCTTCGGCTGACCGGACGCACCCCGCTCGCGTGGCGGCTGAGGTGCGACACGGACCTGCTCGGCGCGGAGTTCGCCGCGCGCGCCGCGCGAACCGGGAAATGCTGGGTCGAGAAGGTCGAGATCGCCTGCGACGACAATGCGGCGCGGTCAGCCTCCGGCCCGAGTGCCGGGGCACTGGCCGAGTTACGGCGACTGTTCGACGATGAGGTGATGGAGCAACCAAGCTTCCGCATGGAGGCCTCCAAAATCGCCAAGGAGCTGCGGGACCAGTTGCCGACGGACTGCCGTGGCATCCTCGGCATGGACGAGGCAGGCTTCGAGGCCAGCATCGCCGCCGCCGTGCGCGACGGGGTGGAGGATGTGTTCGCACGCCTGCGCGGGGCCGCGCCGGAACCGGGCAGCTGATGCGCCTGCGCCGGCTCGATCTCACGCGCTACGGCAAGTTCACCGACCGGTGCATCGATTTCGGCGAACGCCCGACAGACGGGCCGGACCTGCACATTGTCTACGGGCCGAACGAGGCCGGCAAATCGACCGCGCTGGCGGCATTCCTCGACCTGCTGTTCGGGATCGAGACGCGCAGCCGCTACAACTTCCTTCACCCCTATCCGACCATGCGGATCGGCGCGGCAATCGAGTCGTCCGGCGGCATCCAGGAGTTGGTCCGCATCAAAAAGGCCCAGGGCAGCCTGCTCAATGCACGTGAGCGCGTGGTGTCGGAAAACCTGATGGCGGGCGAGTTGAGCGGGCTCGATCGTGGTGCGTACCGCACAATGTTCTCGCTGGACGACGAGACGCTGGAAGCGGGTGGCGAGAGCATCCTGGCCAGCAAGGGCGACCTCGGACAGTTGCTGTTCTCGGCCACCGCTGGTCTGGCCGATTTGAGCCTGACGCTGACGGGCCTGCGCGACGAGGCGGGGAAATTCTACCGGTTTCATGCCCATAACGGTGAACTCGCCCGGCTCAAGACCGAGCTGGTCACTTTGCGCCGGGAGCGGGAGAGCATCGACACTGCGGCCAGCGACTATGTTCAACTGGCCGAAGCGCGGCGGGTGGCGACGGCGCAGTACGACACGGCGCTGGCCGAACACGGACAGGTCCAGGCCAGGATGGATGCGGTGCAGCGACTGCTGGCCGCCCTGCCCCGACTTGAGGCCCTCACCGACCTCAATGCCCGTCTGCTCCCGCTATCCGAACTGCGCGAGCCGCCGGGGGATTGGAGGGCGGAACTGCCGGGGTTGCAGGCGGCTGGAGAACGGCTGCGGACCCAGGCTGAGGGGGCCGCGAGCGATTTCGCGCGTGTGACGGCGGAGCTTGAGGCCATTGTTGTGGACGAAGCGGCCGGAGGGATGTCGGCCCGGCTCGATGCGATGGGTGATCTGCCGGCACGCGACCTGACGGCGATATCGGATATTCCCAAGCGGCGGCGGGAGGCGCGCGACCTCGATCTTCGCGTGGAGGATATCCTGCGCAGGCTCGACCGCGCGGGAGAGGCCGAACCTGCGCGCCTGCTGCTGAATGCGGCACAGACCGGGGCGTTGCGCGAATTGCTCGAAAATCGGTCCGGCGTGATGATTGCGACGACCGCCGCCCAGGAGGAACTGGACGACGCGGTGCAGCGGTACGCCCAGGCGCGCTTCGCTTTGTCGGCTGCATCCGGCCGCGAGGATGGGGTGAAGGATTCCGGGGAGCGTTTCATCGGCCTTACCGCAAGCTTGGCGGCGGTGCGCGCAAGCGACCATGCCTTGCGAACACGAAGCGCCGAGCGGGACATCGTCGAGCGCCGGGTGCTGCTTGGCGAGCGTCTCGCTACGCTGAGACCGTGGACGGGCGATGCTGATCAGCTTGCGGCGTTGCGCGTGCCGCAAGCTGCGGAGGTCGTTGCCTGGAAAAATGAGGAGACGGGTAGCCGCGCGGCGCTCGATAAGTATTCGGGTGATCTGGAGCGCGTGGAGGAAAGCCAGGCGCGGCTTGCGGCGGAGGTCGAGGCGATCCGGGCCTTGTCGGGCATGGTGGATGACCAGCAGGCGGCGGCGATCCGGAGTGAGCGCGAGACGGCGTGGGCTGTGCATCGTGGTCGGCTCGATACTGCGTCGGCTGACCGGTTCGAGGCGGCGCTGCGGCGGGATGACGATTTCACCACGGTCCGGCTCGGCCATGAGCGCGAACGCGCCAAGCTGCACGAGGCCGAGCACGCCCTGCATGTCGCCAACACCGCCATCACGCGGACGCGCAGCCTGCACGCCAACGCGGGCGCACGCCAGAAGCTCGCTCGTGACACCACCGGAGCCGCCATCCGCGCCACTTCTGCCGATCTGCCCGAAGCCATGGCCGCGTCCGATTTCGAGATCTGGCTTGGCCACCGCGTCGAGGCGATCGGGGCGCTGGCGGCGCTGCGTCAGACCGAGCGTGAAGCGCGGGACGCCAGGACCGACGGCACGCTGCTGCTGGATCGGTTGCGGGCCGCGCTTGATGCGGTCGGGGTCGCCGCTCCGCCGGAAAGTGGGTTGGAGGCGGTACAGGCGATTGCGCAAAACGCGCTCAATGCCGAAGCGCGGCTCGCGGCGCTGCGGGACGCGGCGGCCGAGCACGAACGGGACGTGGCGACACGCGAGCGGGCCATGCAGAAGGCAGGCGCGGCGGACCAGAAATGGATCGTTGCATGGAAAGCCGCGTGCGCGCGGACGTGGCTGGCGGACGATACAGGCAGCCCCGAGCCGGCCACCGTCACGGCGGTCCTTAAGGATTTGGCCGAACTCGGACCCTTCGTGCAGACCGGCGCTTTGCTGGCAACCCGGATCGCCGACATGGCGGCCGACCAGGCCCGGTTCACGGTTGAAATGGAGGCAATCGCGGGCGAACTCGCGATGGACCCTGGCGGGCGGCCGTCGTTCGAACTGGCACGGGATATCGAGGCACGCGTAGGAAACGCCCAGGCGGCCCAGCTTGAGAAAGCGCGCCTCGAGAAGATGCTGCGCGCCAGTTGTGAGCAGGGCCGCGAACTGGCCGAGAAATTGGCGGCGCACGAGCGGCGCGAGGTGAAGATGACGGGCTTCTTCGGTGTCGGGACGCTCAGCGAGGTCGTGGACAAGCTGCGCGAAGTGGAGACCAGGACCGATCTGCGCCAGCGCATCGAGGCGGAGGAGCGGCAGTTGCTCTCCACACTTCGCGTGCGGTCGGTCGAACAGGCGGAGGCCGATCTCGCGGGGGCCGACCGGGACGCCTTGGAGCTGGAACTCTCGAACCTGAAAACGCGGCTCGAAAACCTCGATACGCACACGCGGGAATTGTTCGCCACCAGCCGGGCCGCCACCGAGCGGATCGAGGCGGTCGGCGGCGACGATGCGGCGGCCAGGGTGGAGGAACGGCGACGGACCACGCTGCTGGAACTCGAGGACAAGGCGCTTGCGTATCTGCGGCTACGGGTGGGGATTGCCGCTGCCGAGCAGGCGCTGCGGGCCTACCGCGACAAACATCGCAGCTCGATGATGGAACAGGCCTCGGAAGCGTTCCGCTTGATCAGCCGCGGCGCCTATCGTGGCCTCACGACACGGCCGGAGAAGGACGGCGAAATCCTGATCGCGGTGGGTGCCGATAGCGGGTCCAAGGTAGCGAGCGACCTGTCCAAGGGAACCCGATTCCAGCTGTATCTCGCCCTTCGCGCGGCCGGATACACCGAATACGCACGGCAACGCAGCCCGGTGCCGTTCATCGCCGACGACATCATGGAGACGTTCGACGATTTCAGGGCGGAGGAAACGTTCCGCCTGTTCAGCGACATGGCCCGCGTGGGGCAAGTCATCTACCTCACGCACCACCAGCATCTCTGCGTGATCGCGCAGAAATTGCTGCCAGGGGTGAGGGTGCATTCGCTGGCGGGTTGAGCAGAGGCGCTGGGATGATCCGATGGAACGGTGTGCGCTGCGCCTGGATTGCCATGCCACCAAGCGTCGGCTCGCAATGACCGAGAGGGTGCAAAGGACGTAGAAACGCCTTGCCATGCTCCTTTTGATAGGTCTATGGTCTTATATTATGGAAATAATTCCGTCCTTTTCACCCCTTGCTGCAAGGCTCTCCATTTTGGTGGACGAGATCCTTCCGGGTGACGGGGCGGGGGATACCTTGGGCAAGGTCGTGGCGCTGGTGTTTTGCGCTCTTTTGCAAATGCTGATCCGCGTATGCGTGGCGCTCGATGCGCGGGCTGCTGCTGGCGTGGTGCCTGTGGCGGACGGTGCCGCCGTAGTGGCGAGACGCGTCCTGTCGCTGCCAAGAGTCCGGGGCAGCCGTAGCGATTGTAGGGAGCGCCGGAGACCCGACGCTGTATCCCTTGCGCAGAGCGAAATTGTTACCGCGAAAGCGAAGCTTATGTTGGAGAACGAAGGGTCGGGCGAGGGTTTACCCTGGTTCGACGCTCGCAGGCGCCCGCGCTGCATTGCGGTCCTAGCGCGAAACCAAGTCCACCGGACCGGATTTAAGCACGTCTATTTTGTTGCGTTATCGTAATAGAAGTGGGCTTATCCCTTTACCCCGCCCGCCAACAGCCCGCGCACATAGAAGCGTTGCAGCGCCAGGAACAGCACGATCAAGGGTGCGATGCTGACCACGAGGGCGGCTTGTTGGAGGGAGCGGGTTTGCATCTCCACGAAGGCACCGCGCAG
>JANXXW010000508.1 GCA_025350425.1 Rhodospirillales bacterium | reverse complement strand
GCGGCACGCAGGCTGACAGCGTCGTAATCAGGCGAGAGTGGGATGGGCATGGCAGGCCTCCTGAGCGCCGCACCATCGAATCAGATGTGCACCGCGTCGGGGAAGACCCCGCGAGTCAGGTCAGGCGGGTTCTGGTATTAGGGGTTCACAGTTCACGGCGAAAGCTGCAACGGTCCCGTGAGATTGGACATCTACGGCGCGGGCGGGTGGTAAGCTGACTATCTGGAAAGCTACCGCAATGACGATTGAACGAAGGCCAAGGATAGATAGCACTGCTTGCGCTTCCGTTGGAGGGGATAGCCAGCCAACGCTCTAGCATGATGCCGCCCGTCCGGCCGCCCACTTTCGATACTACTACGGCATGCGGACCCAGCTTTTCGCCTTAGGGGTCCGCAGCGGGTCCGCAAAGCTTTCCAAGCGGAGGCGGCGCAGTCCAATGATCCTGAAAGTCTGTAGTGCAGAACTTGGCGCGCCCGGAAGGACTCGAACCTCCAACCCCCAGATTCGTAGTCTGGTGCTCTATCCAATTGAGCTACGGGCGCAGCCGGGTCGTGCCGAAGCATGACCGAGGGCGGGGTGTAGCGGATGATGTATCCGCTCGCAAGATCGCGTCAGGCGTTAAGCTTGTCCAATTCACGCAATACAGCCTCGCCCATGACGTGTGTGCCGACTTTGGCACAGCCCGGAGCCATGACATCGGCTGTGCGCAGGCCGCTGGCGAGGACGTTGGTGCAGGCGCGCTCGATCATGCCTGCGTCCTCATCCATGTCGAACGAATAGCGCAGCAGCATGGCGAAGCTGAGCAACTGGCCGAGGGGGTTGGCGATGCCCTTGCCAGCGATGTCGGGCGCGCTGCCGTGAATGGGCTCGTACAGTGCATGACGGCGGCCGGATGCGTCAGGGGCGCCCAGCGTGGCACTGGGCAACATGCCGAGGCTGCCGGTCAGCATCGAGGCCAGATCGGACAGCAGGTCGCCGAACAGGTTCGTGGTGACGATCACGTCGAACTGCCGCGGATTGCGCACCAACTGCATGGCGCAGTTGTCGGCGTACATGTTCGACAACGCCACGTCCGAATATTCGCGCATGTGCAGGGCAGCGACCGTCTCGCGCCACAGCAGACCGCTCTCCATAACGTTGGCCTTCTCGACGCTGCACACCCGGCCCTGGCGCTTGCGCGCGAGGTCGAACGCCACGCGCGCCACGCGCTCGATCTCGTCAGTATCGTAGACTTCGGTGTTGACGCCGCGACGGCGACCGTCGGGCAGAGACGTGACACCGCGAGGTTCGCCGAAATAGATACCGCCCGTGCTCTCACGCACGATCATAATATCGAGGCCGCGCACAACTTCGGCTTTCAACGTGCTGGCATCGACCAGCGGATCGAGCACGATCGCCGGTCTCAGGTTTGCAAATAGCCCAAGCTCACGACGCAAGGTGAGGATTGAGATTTCCGGCCGCGAGTCAAAGCCGAGCTTGTCCCATTGCGGACCGCCGACGGAACCGAACAGCACGGCATCCGCCAGCTTGGCGCGCGCCACCGTGGCCGGCGTGATTGAGACGCCGCGCGCATCAATGCAGGCACCGCCAACGAGGTCTTCGGTAAGGTCGAAAGTAACCTGACGCTTGCGGTCCATCCAGTCGATGATGCGCTGGACTTCGTACATCACCTCCGGCCCAATGCCGTCGCCAGGAAGCAGCAGCAGGTTTTTATTGGCGGGCATCAGATGGCTACCGGGACGGCGGGAAGCCATGCGTGATCGCGCACCTGCCTCGCCTCGTAGGCGTCGATACCCGATTTGTGCTGAAGCGTCTGGCCGATATCATCGAGGCCATTCAGCATCAGGTGCTTGCGAAACGGATCGACCTCGAATGCAATCTGCTCGCCGTTCGGTCGAATGACCACTTGGCGCGCGAGATCAATGGTCACGCGGGCGTTGCCGCCGAGTTTGGCGTCTTCCATCAACTGGTCGCAGATCGCACGCGACAGGCGGACTGGGAGGATGCCGTTCTTGAAGCAGTTGCTGTAGAAAATATCGGCGAAATCCGGCGCGATAACGCAGCGTATCCCGAAATCAAGCAATGCCCAGGGCGCGTGCTCACGTGATGATCCGCAACCGAAATTCTCGTGCGTGACCAGGATCTCCGCAGCACGGTAAGCTGGCTGGTTGAGCACGAAATCAGGCCGCTCTGCCCCGTCGGCGTCAAAACGCAGCGTGTCGAACAAATTCTTCCCAAGACCTGCGCGCACGATGGTGCGGAGAAAGCGCGCGGGTATGATCTTGTCGGTATCGATGTTGGCAATCGGCAGCGGCGCCGCCACACCGGTGAGCGTCGTGAAAGCCTGCATCACGCAAATTCCCTAGCGTCCGAAAGATGCCCTGTGACGGCGGCGGCGGCGGCCATGGCAGGAGATAGGAGGTGCGTGCGACCGCCCGGACCCTGACGGCCCTCGAAATTGCGGTTGGACGTGCTGGCGCAGCGCTGGCCGGGCTGCAACCGATCAGGATTCATGCCTAGGCACATGGAGCAGCCAGCCTCTCGCCACTCGAACCCAGCCTCGGTCAAGATGCGATCCAACCCCTCGGCTTCGGCCTGTCGCTTGACCAGGCCGGAGCCGGGAACGACCAAAGCGCGAACACCGGGCGCGACATGACGGCCTCGTGCCACTCGGGCGGCCTCGCGGATGTCCTCGATACGCCCGTTGGTGCAACTGCCGATGAACACGACGTCAACCGGGATCTCCGCCAATTTCTGGCCAGCGGTGAGCCCCATGTAATCGAGCATCCGTTGCAGCCGAGCACGCCTGTCCCCGTCTATCTCGGCAGCTGGATCGGGCACCGCGCCGGTGATGGGCAGCACTGACTCGGGGCTGGTGCCCCACGTGACCATGGGCACTAGCTTCGTCGCGTCGATATGCACGACGCGGTCATAATGGGCGCCGAGGTCGGAGGGCAGCGTGCGCCAATAGGCAATTGCGCGCTCCAAGGCCTCGCCTGTCGGCGCGAATTGGCGTCCGGCGATATACTCCAGTGTCTTTTCGTCCGGCGCGATCATGCCGGCGCGGGCGCCCGCTTCGATCGACATGTTGCACACCGTCATGCGGCCCGCCATGCCGAGCGCGCGGATGGTTTCGCCGGCATACTCGATCACGTGTCCGGTCCCGCCGGCGGTGCCGATCTGGCCGATGATCGCGAGCACGATGTCCTTGGCGGAGCAGCCGTGCGGCAGCGCGCCATCCACCTGCACGAGCATGTTCAGCGCGGGCTTCTGCAACAATGTCTGCGTGGCGAGCACGTGCTCGACTTCGGAGGTGCCGATCCCGAAGGCGAGCGCGCCCAACGCGCCGTGGGTGGAAGTATGGCTATCGCCACACACGATGGTGGTACCGGGCAGGCTCAGTCCCAACTCGGGACCGATGATGTGCACAATTCCCTGACGCGCGTCGCTGATCGGGATGTACGGCACACCGAACGCGGCGACGTTGGTTTCCAGTGTATCGATCTGAAGCCGGCTCTCGCGATCCTCTACGGGAACACTGCGATCCGAGGTGGGAATATTGTGGTCCACCACCGCAATCGTCGCGTCCGGACGCCGTACCGTGCGACCCGCGCTGCGAAGACCCTCGAACGCCTGTGGGCTGGTAACCTCATGCACGAGGTGGCGGTCGATGTAGAGGATGCAGGTGCCATCCTCCATCCGCTCCACGACATGACTTTCCCACACCTTGTCGAACAAGGTCTTTGCTTCTGCCATTCGAATACTCTCCCCGCGTATGGTCGCCGGCGCCGTTATTCGGCGGCGGTGACGGGCTCAACGGTTGCAACGGTCGTTGTCTTGCCGGTCGTGTCGCGCGGGCGCTCGGCAATACGTGCCGACTTGCCGCTGCGGCCACGCAGATAATAGAGCTTGGCGCGACGCACATCGCCTCGCCGAACCACGGCGATCTCGGCGATCGTCGGCGCATAGAGCGGGAACACACGCTCGACGCCCTCGCCGTAGCTGATCTTACGGACCGTAAAGTTGCTGTTAAGGCCTTTGTTGGAACGTGCGATGCACACGCCCTCGAAGGCCTGGGTGCGCGTGCGCTCACCCTCGACGACTTTGACCATGACGCGCAGCGTGTCGCCGGCGCGGAAATCGGGAACGGCGCGGAGTGCCGTGAGACGCGCGACTTCCTCGGCCTCGTAGGTCTGGATGATATTCATAGCGGTGGTCCTTTCGACGATCGTGGGTCTAGGCCGCACCGGTTACTGACGCAACCGTTCCGGCCCGAGTATGATGACGCGCGGCCCAGAGGTCTGGGCGGCGTTCGCGTGTGGTGCGTTCGGCTTCGGCTCGACGCCAGCGAGCGATGGCCGCGTGGTTGCCGGACAGCAATATGTCCGGGACGCGCCGCCCCTGCCAATCGGCGGGCCGTGTGTAATGCGGATATTCCAGCAGGCCGTCGGTAAAACTCTCGTCCTCGGCGCTGGCGGCGGCGCCCATGACACCGGGCAGCAGGCGCACGCAGGCGTCGAGCAACACCAGTGCGGCCGGCTCGCCGCCCGACAGGACGTAATCGCCGACGCTTATCTCCGTCAGTTCTCGCGCCTCGATCACGCGCTGGTCGATCGCCTCGTAGCGGCCGCAGAGAATCACGACACCGGGGCCGGCGGCGAGATCGGCCACGACACGCTGGGTCAGCGGAACACCGCGCGGCGTGAGATAAATTGCAGGCCGTCCGTCGATATGCGGCACGAGCGCAGCGTCGAGGATGTCCGGGCGCATGACCATGCCGGCACCGCCGCCAAACGGCGTATCGTCCACGGTGCGGTGGCGATCCAAGGCATGGGCGCGGATATCATGAGTGTCGAGCTGCCAAAGACCATCGGAGTGCGCCCGCCCGGCCAGCGACTGCCCAAGCGGGCCTGGGAACATCTCCGGGAACAGGGTCAGGACAGAGGCGTGCCAGATCATTGCGCGACCACCTCGGCTGGTGGCGCCACTGTGATCCGTCCCGCCACGAGATCGATGTGGGGTACTGCCTCGCGGGTGAACGGCACCATCAACGAGCCGATCTCAAGGCTGGCGCCTGCACCGTAATCGTGGACCGCATCCACGCGGCCTAGCGAGACACCTTCAGCGCCGATGGCTTCCAGCCCGACGAGGTCGGCGAGATAGAACTCGTCCTCATCGGTGGCCGGGAGCTGCTCACGATCGACATACAAGCGCACGTTAACCAGCTTTTCCGCCCCGTTACGGTCGGCTACCGGAAGCTCGCGCCCATCGACGATCTCGGCCACGCGCGCGACCCCGTTGCTGGCCCAGGACAAGGTCCAGCGCCGCCCGCCATCATCGACGAAAGGCCCATAATCGGGCAGATCGGCGGGATCGGCGGTGTAGCTGTGCGCGTGCATCAGCCCACGCACGCCGTGCGGCCGACCCAGCACGCCCATCAGGATGCGCGCGTCGGGCATCAGGCCGCGGCTGCGGCCTTGGCGCGTTCCTGCGCCTTCTTCTTCGGAGCCGACTGGATCGGCTGCTCGGCATAGACTGGCATCGGTGCGAGCCCGGCATGGCCAAGGAACTTGGCGACCCGGTCGGTGGCGATTGCACCTTGGCCAATCCAGTGGGTGATACGCTCATCCCGCAACCGGATGCGCTCGGCGTGTTCGGCCGGGAGCATCGGGTTGTAGCTGCCCAACTTCTCGATGAACCGGCCATCGCGTGGGCTACGGCTGTCGGCGACGACGATGTGGTAGTACGGACGCTTCTTGGCTCCGGCGCGCGCGAGGCGAATCTTCAGTCCCATAGTCGATAGTCTCCAGTTGTCAGACGATTGCCGTCATTGCGAGGAGTTACGCCTTGCAACGACAAAATTGGTTAAAAGCTACGGCGCGGCTGGTTGGCACGTTGGCCAGGCATGAGCGCGCCCAGGCCATGCCGCATCAGGCCCTTCGGCCCCAGCTTGTTCATCCGCTTCATCATCGACGACATGTCATCGAATTGCTTCAGCAGCTTGTTGACGTCCTGCACGCTCACGCCCGATCCGGCGGCGATGCGCTTCTTGCGACTGGCCTTGATGATGTCGGGCGCGCGGCGTTCCTTCAGCGTCATGCTGGAGATGATCGCCGCCTGACGATTGATCACCTTCTTGTCGAGGTTGGCTGCCCCACCATTGGCTTCCAGTTGCGCCTGTAGCTTGCCCGCGCCCGGCAACATGCCGAGAATTGAGGAGATGCTGCCCATCTTGGTGATCTGCTTCAGCTGAGCCGCAAAATCGTCCAGGTCGAAACGGCCTTTGGCCATCTTCCTGGCAAGCTTCTCCGCCTCCTCCTGGTCGATCGTCTCGGAGGCGCGCTCAACCAGCCCCAGCACGTCACCCTGGCCAAGGATGCGGCCAGCAACGCGTTCGGGATGGAAGTCTTCGAGTGCCTCGAGCTTCTCGCCGGAACCAGTCAGCTTGATTGGCGCACCGGTGATCGCGCGCATGGACAAAGCGGCACCGCCACGGGCATCGCCGTCCATGCGGGTCATGACGATGCCGGTGATGCCCAGCGCGTCGTTGAAGGCGCGAGCCGTGTTGACCGCATCTTGGCCGGTCATGGCATCGACCACCAGGAGGGTCTCGGCCGGATTGGTCTCGGCGCGGATTTCGCGCACCTCGTTCATCAAGTCAGCGTCGATCGACAGGCGGCCAGCGGTGTCGAGGATGACGATGTCGAACACCTCGCGCCGTCCGGTCTCCATCGCCCGGCGCGCGATCTGCAACGGTGTCTCGCCCGGCACGATCGGCAGGCTGGCGACACCGGCCTGTTGCGCGAGCACTTGGAGCTGCAACTGGGCGGCGGGGCGCTGCGTGTCGAGGCTGGCGAGCAACACCTTCTTCCGGAGCCGCTGGGACAGGCGGAGGCCGAGCTTGCCAGACGTGGTGGTTTTGCCGGAACCCTGAAGGCCGACCATCAGGATAGGGATAGGAGCCACGGCGTTGAGGTTCAGGGCCACTACCCCTGCCCCGCCGAGTTGCTCGATCAGCACGTCGTTGACGATCTTCACGACCTGCTGACCAGGCGAGACGCTGTCGATCACTTCCTGACCGATGGCGCGCTCGCGGACGCGGGTGACGAAATCCTTTACGACGGGAAGTGCTACATCGGCGTCCAGCAACGCGAGACGAACCTCGCGCAGTGCTTCCAGCACGTCGGTTTCATTCAGCGCGCCACGTCGGCGCAGCCCGTCGAATACCGTGGAAAGTTTGCTGGTTAGCGCGTCAAACAAAGCTATGTGACATCCCAACGCAGAACGAGCCGCTGCGCGAACACTCGCGGGGCGGCACCAAGGCGCGTGGTATGGGCGCACGAACCGTCAATCGTCAAGTGTGGCGTAGACGGGACAAGTCTTTCAGGACGTGTCACAATCAAGAGCAACATGCCTGGAGAACACCCATTTCCGCCATGCGCCAGTTGCTGCTGATGCGTCACGCGAAATCATCGTGGGACGATGCGAGGCTTTCCGACCATGCAAGGCCCCTAAATACGCGTGGGCGCTTGGCTACGGTAGCAATGCGCCGGGCAATGCGCGAGCTCGGGCTGGCACCAGACGTGGTGCTGGTATCCTCGGCGCGTCGCACCCTGCAAACGCTGGAGGCACTTGAGCCATGGGATGAGACGCCGCTGGTCGAACCGCTCGACGCATTATACCTGGCGCGGCTCGACCAGATGTTCGACGTTCTCAACGGTGTCTCCGAAACGGCTCACACCGTGTTGTTGCTGGGGCATAATCCAGGAATGCACGAGCTTGCGATGGCCTTGGTGGGAGCGGCAGCAGACGATTTCGCGAATGCTGAGATCCGCCGTTTGAGTGACGGTTACCCGACCGGGGCACTGGCCGAGTTCGCCATTCCTGGCGCCTGGGCCACCCTTGCCGCGGGCGGCGGACAACTTACCCGGTTTCTGAGCCCTCGGGATCTGCCGGAGTTGGCGGAGTAGCATTCGTGGATGAGCCGCCGTTGGAATTGGCACTCGACCTCGATCCCGCCGATGCCATCCTGCTGCGTGGAGTGCCCGCGCTTAGGCGACTGAAGGGCACGCGGGTCCGGACGACCCCGGCCTCGACGGTTTGGCACGACACGCATGACGGGGTGATCGCATCTGACGACAAGGCCGTCGAGGAGCGCCGGGCCGGGCTGGAAACTTCCTGGTTTGTGATGCAAATGCGGGTGGCGGCGGACATGACCTGGGTGCCGGGAACGCCGTGCGTGCTACTGGCGCAAGCTGGCGATCTCGCGGCGTTTGGCGATAGCTGGCCGGGGCCATTACTCCCTATCGCAGCGTTCGACGGAACCCGCGCGACTGTGCGCCTAGCAAGCGGAAACGGCGCCGTGTCGATGACGCTCGAACAGGGCGTGATTCGCGCGGTGGCTGCCGAGCGACGCGTTTGCAGGCTGGTGCTACGCGGACCGTCCGAGTTGGTGCTGGCAACCGCGCTCGCGTCGGCGCGGGCGCTGCGTGCCAGCATTCCGGCCAGAAGCTTCGCGGCCACCGCGATCCTGCTCGCCAAACCCGCGCCCCCTCCGCGCCGGCCTGAACCGCCGCTGTTGCTGGGCAGCATGTCCGTGAGCGACGCATTCGCCCACCTGGTGGCCCATCTCACCGCAACCTTGCTGGCCTTGGCGCCGGCTGCGGCAATCCGGGCAGGAACCGAACCAGTGCATCAGATGCGGGTCGCCATGCGCCGGCTACGATCGGCGATGTCGTTGTTCCGACGTGCCATTGGATGCCCCGAACTTGAGCTGACGCGACAGGAATTGCGCGGCCTTGCAAGCGTACTCGGGCCGGCGCGGGACTGGGACGTCTTTACTGAAGAGACGGCGGCACGGCTGGAGGCGTTCGCGGACAACATTTCGGTGCAGCGATTGTTAACCAAAGCCCGACGCCGACGAACCGAGTGCTACGTGGACCTGCGAGCATATTTGGAGAGCGCCGAGTTCCGGGTGCTTGGCGTACGGCTTGCGGGCCTGTCGTCGGTGCGGCCCTGGCGGTTGGACGAGATCGAGCCGCCGACGCTGGAAGCATTTGCGGCGCACAGACTTTCGAGACTGCGGCGCAAGCTGCTGGCAGGTGGCGAGGCGGTGAATCATTTCCCGGCAGCGGACCTGCACGATCTTAGGATCAAGGCGAAGCGGCTGCGTTATGCGGGCGAATTCTTCACGCCGCTGTTCCCGGGCAGAGCGATGGCCCGCTACATTCGTCGCGTCAGCGCGCTCCAGGAAGCACTCGGGACCCTGAACGACGGGACCGTGACGGCGACGCTCGTGGCCGAACTCGGCCGTGTGTCCGGATATGCCGCTGGCGTAATCGCGGGCGATGTCGCGGCCCGGACAGGTGACGTCCGGGCGCGGATCGAGGTGGCATGGCGCAAACTTCATCGCACACCGCCAGCATGGAATTGATACGAATCGAGTTGCGGAATTGTGCCGCAATCGTTAGGACACCCGCCGTCCGGAACCGCCTTGCGGGGTGTGCGTGCTCAGTCAGAAATCACGTCGGATCTTTCATTCCGGACCCACTGGTAAGGGGCGTGGCGGCATCGTCCGTACTGTCGCGGCCGGGCTCATCGGCGCCGTGGGTGGCGCCGCGCTGATGCTGATCGCGTTGCCTGCGGAGTTGTTCGGACGTGTCCCTGTTCTGTCGGGAACGTTGACGGCCGATGCGCCACAGATCGCCGTCGTGGATGGCGACACGTTGCGGGTGCGCGATACGGTGCTGCGCTTGAAGGGCGTCTCGGCACCCCGGCGAGGGCAGATCTGCCAACGGGATGACGGGACTGGGTACGATTGCGGAGCGGCGGCCACCGAAGCGCTAGCTGGGTTTGTGCGTGGGCACCTCATCGCATGCGAGTTAAACGGGCGTGACGTGGCCGGACATCCCCTGGCGATGTGCGAGTCCGGCGGCCGCGACGTGAACCGCGCGATGGTCGCCGGTGGCTGGGCACGGGCGCAGGTGGATGCGCCGGCCTTCGGAGACGACGAGGCGGGCGCGCGGGCGCGGCAGGTTGGGCTATGGCAGAGCCGGAGTGCCAAGGCGTCCTAACCGGGATGCTGCACCCGCGAAGGTTGCGCTCCTCCGCGGGTCACCATAAATAAGGCATCATTGCGGCAGCGCCTCGCATAACGCGATGCGGGATGAGCCCGCGTCTTCGAGGAACAACGCATGAGCGGCAGCACGACGAACGGCGGCAGGTCAGTTACGATCACGTTGGATGGAACCGACAAATCACTGAAGATGCCGTTAGTCCCAGGTACAATTGGTCCTGAGGTGGCGGATATCCGCAAACTCTACAGCGAACTCGGCATCTTCACATACGACCCCGGATATGGCGGCACGGCAGCCTGCGAAAGCAAGATCACCTATATCGATGGTGATCTCGGCGTACTGCTTCATCGGGGCTATCCGATTGAGCAACTGGCCGAGCATTCGACCTTCTTAGAGGTCGCCCACTTGTTGCTGAATGGCGAGCTGCCAAACGCGGCAGAAAAGCTCGAGTTCGAGAGTGGCGTGACACGCCATACGATGTTGCACGAGCAAATTCGTAGTTTTTACAACGGCTTTCGCCGAGACGCTCATCCAATGGCGATCATGTGTGGTGTGGTGGGCGCGCTGTCAGCGTTTTATCACGACAGCCTGGACATCAACGACCCCGAGGTGCGCCGCATCAGCGCCTTCCGGCTGATCGCGAAGATGCCCACAATCGCGGCCTGGGCCTATAAATATGCCATTGGCCAGCCCTTCGTCTATCCCCGGAACGATCTCGGTTATGCCGAGAACTTCCTTTATATGATGAATGCCGTGCCGGCCGAGGAATACCATGTGAACCCGGTGCTCGCGCGCGCCATGGACCTGATCCTCATCCTGCACGCAGATCACGAGCAGAACGCGTCCACAAGCACGGTGCGACTTGCAGGTTCGACCGGCGCCAACCCGTTCGCCTGCATTGCGGCCGGCATCGCGAGCCTATGGGGTCCCGCGCATGGCGGAGCCAACGAGGCCGTGCTGAAGATGTTGGCCGAAATCGGCCATGTCGATCAAATCCCGGACTTCATCGAAAAGGTGAAGGACAAGAACAGCAACGTGCGGCTGATGGGCTTCGGCCATCGCGTCTACAAAAACTATGATCCGCGCGCGACGATCATGCAGCATACCTGTCACGCTGTGCTGAAGGAACTCGGCATCAAGGACGATCCGCTACTCGACTTGGCCGCTGAACTGGAGCGCATCGCGCTGCACGACGAGTATTTCACCAGTCGCAAACTGTATCCAAATGTAGACTTCTATTCGGGCATCATCCTGAAAGCGATGGGCTTCCCGACCAGCATGTTCACGGTTCTTTTCGCGGTTGCCCGCACGGTGGGCTGGTTCAGCCAGTGGAAAGAGATGATCGAGGACCCCAGCCAGCGCATCGGACGTCCCCGCCAGGTCTATACCGGACCGACGCAACGGGACTTCGTGACGCTCGACAGACGCTAACTCACGTATGTAAATCCGAAATGATCCGCCGTCCTTAGATGAAGGCGTTCGTCTGTTCAGGCCCGCCCGGAATATGTTTCGGGCGGGCCTTTTTCATTCAGACGTTAAGAAACCGTTAAGAAAAGAGATTATATATTATTAGTGCTTCTATATGTCGATATTTGAAAATCTGATTATTTTCTGAGACAGTTACTATGGTTAATTAATGTATTTTCCTATAAGTCATAATTAGCTTCCAGATTATAAACGCTTTTTGCTGTGTCGTTTGAGTTCCCGGTTGATGTCACGGATTTATGTTTCACATATGCCTAACGAGCTTCCGCTGGAATATCTGCCGCTATATTCTCATTTAGGAAGCGATATCTAAATGTCGCGGTAATAACTCCTGGGCGTATGCTTGCCATCAATTTTCCGAGATGTAGGTTGTTTTTATGGCTGTTTAGTCCTGACAACCGGAGACATTGCATGGTGCCTTTTCATTCGCTCGACGCCCTTGTGAGGGCACGCCTTCGCCAGTGGCCGCAACGTCCGCCAGGATTATCAAGAGGTAAAGGCGCCTATGACGGTTGGCTAAGGGGACAACCTTGTGAGACCGGCGGGATTTGCCAACCATTCCTGAAATTACCGGGAAGCGACCGCCTCCGAACCTTGCCTGACGGGCTCTGGCTCAATTTCGGCGGTACCGTTGTTGAACCTTTCGTCGATATTTTTGCAGTCGAGGCTTGTGGCTCCCTCTCGAACCTGTTGGATAAGCGATCCCGCTTCGCGCCCAGCACTCAGTCGTTGATGGCGGTGTGTCCGATTCCTTGGCTGTTGGCGGACATAACTCCCACCGACGCCACGCCGCGCTGGCGCGTAACCGGCGTGATCGCCGTGGCACCGACATTGCAGCTAATCCTGCCGGTACGTGATATCCGCGTTCTTTATGCGTTGAAACCGCGGCACTACGCCGGATTTGCCGAAAACCAGATCCCGCATCCCCACGAGTATTTCGCACCGATGGAGGCTATCACCGCCAAGGACAGCCACGAGAACCCGGCCATGAAGGCCCTGGTCAGCCGCGCCTCGGCGACCGCCAACTTCATGAGTACCCCACCCTATGCCGTGGCATAACGACTGGCTGGATTACGGGACCGATCCCTGGCCGGATTGCGG
>JANXXW010000494.1 GCA_025350425.1 Rhodospirillales bacterium | reverse complement strand
CTCTGATGGAAGAAGCCTATGTCATCGGCATCCGCCTCGCTTTGGAAGACGGCATCAGCGCCGGCCTGGCCGCCATCCAGGGCGAACTGGCCGCGCTCGATACCGCCATCGCCACCACCACCGCGCATCTCCAATCCGTCGCCACCGGCACCGATCTCTACACCCACATCGCCACGCTGATCGACTGCCAGTTCTCCAACTGTACCAACGGCGTGGTCAACCTCATCGACAGCGCCATGCTGGCCGGCGCCGTCAGCGCATGCCAGTACGGCCTGTGGCTGTCCTCAGGCGCCGCCGCCAACAACTTCATCGGCGTGCGCTACAAGTGGTGCACCCAGCACAACATCCACATCTTCCAGGCCCAGAAGAACCAGTTCATCGGCGGCCTGGTGGATCGCGGCTACGTCGCTGGCGCCTATCTCGCGGGTGCTGCCGACATCCATTTTGTCGGCGTCCAGTTCTCCCGCAACGGCCGCAACAACGATGCGACGTGGCTCGGCAACTCGCATGTCGTGCTGGACAGCAACAACGCCTCGATCGCCATCACCAACCCGATCTGGACCACCGGCACAGACGACAACGGCACCGGCGCGCTCACGCCGCAATACGGCCTCACCTACAACAACGCCAACGACCGCATCACCATCACCTCGGGCGATGGCAGCGGTTTCGTCACCGGCTTCGCGCGCGGTACCGAGCCCACCAACTACGTGCTGCGCGACGTGAGCGGGGCAGGGGACAGCATCGTCACCGCCGCGCGTCCCTATCTGCGGGGCGGCACGGCGGCCCACACCGTCCAGACCCGCAACAGCGCCAACATCACCACCGGCCTGTCCAGCACCATCGCCATGGGCCAGTCCAGCATGACCGGTGGCTACACCGCCTATTCGCGGGAACTGAAGCTGTACGCTCTCGATTTCAGCACCGGCACATCCTACGCCGCGCGCTTCAACCTGACGTTCTACTACGACACGACGGCCCACTTGCCGAGCGTGAGTGCTGCCTACGGTGAGATCGGCGGCGCCGGCATCTTCCAGTTCTCCAGCACGGCTGGCACGTTGCGGCTATCCGTCACCGGGCTCGCGGTTGACGGCAGCGCCTTCACCCTGAACGTCAAAAACGGTGGTACCGCCGGCAATTACAGCGTCTGGGCCGAACTCCTGTGATCGACCCGCCGCATATCGCTGCCGACCGATCGGGCTGGCTGCATCAACTAACCCGCCCCAGCGTGATCATCGCCCTCGTAGCCGTGGTCGCGAGCGGGGGCGCCTGGACCGGCGCGCAACTCGTCGCCATCGCCAAGATGTCGGACCGGCAGGAACGCACCGACATGCGCATGGACAAGCTCGAGGGCGGCTTTGTCAGCTTCCAGAAAGATATCGCCGAGCGCGTCACCAGCATCGACCGGCAGGCCACCGTCACAGCGCTTTCGGTGGCCGCAGTCGCGCCGGAACTGCGCGCCATCCACGACATGCTGACGACCATGGACAGCCGCACCCGTGAGGAAGACGCGCGCACGCTGGACTACATCCGCCGCGTCGATGAACGCGAGACCCGGCACAACGACCAGGTCGCGCAAACCTTGAAACCAGTGGGAGGCCGATGATGCCGACAGTTTTCGAACGAGCGCTCGCGATCGTCGTGGGGCTTGAAGGCGGCTACTGCGACGAACGCGCCGATCCCGGCAACTGGACCGGCGGCCATGTCGGCGCTGGTGAGTTGCGCGGCACCAAGTTCGGCATCAGCGCCGCCGCCTACCCCACCCTCGACATCGCCAACCTGGCATTGCCGCAAGCCGCCGACATCTACCGGCATGACTACTGGGACCGCGTCTCGGCCGACCGCCTGCCCCCGCCGCTGGCGCTCCTGGTGTTCGACGCCGCCGTCAACAACGGCGTCTGTCACGCGGTAGAGTGGCTGCAACAGGCGCTGGGCGTCGCCACCGACGGCCAGCTCGGCCCAATGACATTGGCGGCGCTTGACCGCGCCGTCGCGACCCGGGGCGGCGCCGCACCGTGTGCCGAGTTCCAGGCCCGTCGCATGGCCTTCATGGCAAGCTTGCCGACCTGGTCGACCTTCGGCCTCGGCTGGTCCCGCCGCCTCTGCACGCTGCCCTACCAGTCACTCACCATGGGAGTCTCCTGATGCTGCCGCTCATCCCGCTCGCCATCTCGCTGGCCCCTGAAATCGCCAAGTGGCTGTTCGGCCCCAGCGCCGAAAAAACCACCGCCGCTGTGGCCAAAATCGTCGCCGATGTCACCGGCACCGACATCTC
>JANXXW010000479.1 GCA_025350425.1 Rhodospirillales bacterium | reverse complement strand
CGGCCTGCTTCTGGTGGTGGCCATCGGCTCCAACTACTGCCTGTTCCTAGACCGCCAGCGCGCCGACCCGGCCGGGCTGCCGCGCGTGCTGGCATCCCTCGTGCTCGCCAATTTCTGTACCGTCGCGGGCTTCGGCGTTTTAGCGACATCGCAAACCCCGTTGCTGCACGACTTGGGCCTGCCGGTGGCTATCGGGACCTTCCTCAGCCTGATATTCGCCATGATCATGCTGAGCCCGCGCGCGTCCGCCCCCAATGCCGCATGACCGCACGCTCCTCGTCATGGTCCCCGGCGCGGGCATCGCCCCCGGTGACTTCGAGTCCAACGGCCTGGTTCGCGACACGCGGCAACGCTACCCCGGTATTGCCCACGCCGCTGTCGATCCCGGCCTCGATTCCTACCTCGACGGCTCGGTCGAACGCCGCCTGCTCAGGGCCATCGACGAGGCTCGCTGCGAGGCCGGTGCCACTCGCGTCTGGCTCGCCGGCATCAGCCTCGGGTGCCAAGGCATCCTGCGCTGTGTCCGCCAGCGACCCGGCTTGGCCGAGGGTGTCATCCTGCTGACGCCCTATATCGCCAGCACGGGCGTGATTGCCGAGATCGTCCGGTCCGGTAGCCTGCGAAGCTGGACGCCGTCGGGCGCTGGCCCCGACCGCGACCTACTGGCCTGGCTTGCCGCGACGCCATCCGGCGCGCTGCCGCGGGTCATACTTGGCCACGCCCTGCAAGACCGCTTCGCCGCTACCGCCACCCTGCTGGCCGGCCTGCCGCCCACCGATATGGTCAGTGTCCCCGGCGGCCACGACTGGGCAAGTTGGCGCGCGCTCTGGCGCCTCGTGCTGGACCGCGACCCGTTCGCCTGATGCGCCGCCTCCGCAACCTGCTGGCTGGCATCGTGGCGCTCGCCACCTCCGGCTGCGCCACCCTGCCGCTCGCGCCGCGCGGCCCGCTTGAGGCGGAGGCGGCCTACACCGCGCTTTACCCGTACTACCTCGAATTCTGCGCCCTTTCGGAGATCCAGAAATTTCCCGGCTACGGGGCGGATATCCGGGGCGGCGTCGGCGGTCACTCGACCGTGTATCTGAACGGCGCTTGCCTCGCCGGCCCCGGCTACCCCGAACTCCGGGTGTGCGACGGCCCGAACCCCGGCGGCGACGGCGTCGGCCTAAGCGTCAACGCCCATTTCGCCAACGCCAACTGGGCCGCGATTCCCGGCCGCGATTTCTTCTATCACGGCGACCTCAAGCCCGGTCAGCCCCTGACGCGCGCTGTGTACGATGCCACCAAGGCCCACGCCAAACGCCTCGGACTCTACAATTCTATTCACTTCCACGACGTGGTATTCGACGATCTTCCAGCCGGCTACGCCCAGGGTGCAAAGGGCCGGGATGCCTTCAAATACGAGATCTCGATCGGAACCGACTTCGCCCTCGGCTACGGCCGGGACCGCTACTGCGCCCGCCTGCCGGTGAGTGCCGCCCAGATGGGCCGCATCGCCGCCTACCTGAATGCCCTGAACCGCCCCTACCGCGACGGCCTCGCCACATACGTCTGGAGCGTGCTGACCGACAACTGCATCCACCTCGCGCACAACGCGCTCACCGCAATCGGCTTTTGGCCGGAGTGGCCGACCCACCAATTCGTGCTGTTCGCGGCGTTCGACTTTCCGGTGCCCAAGAACGAGTTCGTCAACATGCTGCGCCGCGCCAACGACACTCCGGTCGACCCGCTGGCTGCCTGGCGGGACCGCTCTGCCCGTCGTGCCGTGCTGGCCGGTGATGGCCTGCCGGCGCGTCCCGGCGCCCTCGCGGTGCTGGAACCTGCCACCTCAGACAACGCGCTCTACAGCACCAAGGACCTACGGTTGATCTTCTATGACGAGCCGATGTTCGGCCCCTACGAGGACTGGTATCGCGGCATCATGGCCGCCTCGCGCTATTCCAGCCTCGCCGATAATCGACGGTATTTCGCGGCGGCTTATGCGCGCGCAGAGGCCCTGCGCCAGCCGCTCGACTGGTGGCGCGAAGCTCATCCCGCCATCGCCGCCGACCCCGATTTCCCGGCGTTCTACGCCCGCTTCTACGCCGAGATCGAACGCCACGCCGCCCAGGTTCGGGGCTGAAGCGGCCGATGCGACCGCTCGCAATCACCGCATCTTGTCTCGTCAGCAGCCTCGGTGCCGGCCGGCCCGCGACGCTGGCCGCGCTCCAGTCTGGCGCCAGCGGCCTGGCGCCCTGCCGCTTCGAGAGCGTGGACCTGCCCACCCATGTCGGCGAGGTCCAGGGTCTCGACAAATGGCGCATCGCGGGCAAACTCGCCCGCTTCGACAGCCGCAACAACCGCCTCGCGCGCATGGCGCTCGCGCAGGACGGCTTCGCCGGCGCGATCGAAGATGCTCGCAGGCGCTATGGCGCAGACCGCATCGGCGTGTTCCTGGGCACCAGCACTTCCGGCATCCTGCACACCGAACTGGCCTACCGCCACCGCGACTCCGTAACCGGCAGCCTGCCGTCCGACCTCGACTACGCCGGCACGCAAAGCACGTTCTCGGTGGCCGACTACATCGTACACGCGTTCGGGCTGAGCGGCCCGGGGCTGGTCGTCTCCTCCGCCTGCGCGTCCACCACCAAGGTGTTCGCCACCGCCGCGCGTATGATCGAGAGCGGCCTGTGCGACGCGGCCATCGTCGGCGGGGCGGACAGCCTGTGCCTCACCACGTTGTACGGCTTCAATGCGCTCCAGTTGCTCGCCGAGGCACCCTGCCGCCCGTTCGCCGCCGAACGCGCCGGGCTGTCGATTGGGGAGGCGGCGGGGTTCGCGTTGCTGGAGCGGCCGGACCGCGCGGCGCCCGCCCCGGTTCACGTGCTTGGCGTCGGCGAGAGCAGCGACGCGCATCATATGTCCGCACCGCACCCGGAAGGCGCGGGTGCCGCGCTCTCGATGGCCCGCGCGCTGACCGCCGCCAGGCTGCGGCCCGTGGACATCGATTACATCAATCTGCACGGCACGGCGACGCGGGCCGGCGACGCCGCCGAGGGACGCGCCGTCATGTCGCTGTTCGGGAGCGCAACGCCGTGCGGTTCGACCAAGGGCCATACCGGGCACACCCTCGCCGCGTCCGGCATCGTGGAGGCCATCATCGCGGCCTTGGCTATTACCGAGCAGTTCATACCCGGCAGCCCGCATACCATCGTGGCCGACCCGGCGTTGGAATGCCGCTACGTCACACGGGCGGCCCCGGCGCTGATCACGCGTGTGCTGTCCAACTCGTTCGGCTTCGGGGGCAGCAACGCCAGCCTGATCCTCGGGCGCGCGGAATGACCGGGGTCCGCGTCTGGGTGGAAGCGGCCGAACTGCTCGGCCCCGGCCTGCCTTCCTGGGACACGGCCCGCGCGGTGCTGGCTGGGCATGAACCGTATGTCCACGCCGATTTCACACTCCCTCCGCCGCCCCAGCTTTCACCCGCGGAGCGGCGCCGGGCCATCCCCTCGGTCAGGCTCGCCCTGGCGGTGGGCGCCGCGGCCATTGCCGGCTCGGGTCTCGATCCCGCCACCATGCCAGCAGTGTTCGCCTCCTCCGGCGCCGATGGCCAGACGATCGGCGGCATCCTCTCGGCGCTCGCATTGCCCAGTCGAGAAGTGTCGCCGACCGGGTTCCACAACTCGGTCCACAATGCCCCCTCCGGCTACTGGAGCCTCGCGGTGCGTTCGCGTGAGCCCGTCACCAGCCTGAGCGCCCATGACGGCAGCTTTGCCGCGGGGCTACTCGAAGCTGCCGCGCAGACGGTATGCGATAACGTCGTGGTGCTTCTCGTGGCCTACGATCTGCCCTATCCGGAGCCACTGCATGGCGTGCGGCCGATCGCGGCGAGTTTCGGCGTGGCGTTGGTGTTGAGCCCGGCGCGCTCCGCACGTAGCCTCGCCGAGCTTCGCATCGCGACCATTCCCATGTCGGTGGACGAAGCGACGGAGTGTGGCGAGCCCCGCCTGGAATGGTTGCGTCGCGGCAATCCGGCCGCACGGTCGCTGCCGCTGCTGCAAGCGCTGGCGGCAAGCCGCGGCGAGCTCGTGCGTCTCCAACTCGCCCGCGGCGGCCTGGGCGTCGGCGTTACGCCATGCTGATCGACCACGCCGCCATCCAACGCTTGATCCCGCACGCCGGCGCCATGTGCCTGCTCGGCGGCGTCATGCACTGGGACGCTGCGCGGATCGGCTGCATCGCCGACAGCCACCGCGCCGAAGCCAATCCCCTGCGGCGTGATGGCCTGCTCGGCATCCTCTGCGGTGTTGAATACGCGGCCCAGGCTATGGCCGTGCACGGCGCACTCTGTTCCGGTGGCGGCCCGTCGCGCGGCGGCATGCTCGCCGGCCTGCGCAATCTGGCCTGGTACGAGGAGCGGCTGGACCTGCTTTGCGGGACCATCGAGATCACGGCCGATCGCCTGCACGGCGAGGCTGACCGCATGATCTATGCCTTCGAGTTGCGGCACGGGGCCCGCCTGCTGCTCGAAGGCCGCGCCGTCGTCGTACTTGCCGCATGAAGCGCGCGCTGGTCACTGGCGGCAGCGGCGCGCTCGGCCGGGCCATTGCCCGCCGGCTGGCGCTCGCGGGCCATCACGTCGTCATCCACGCCCATTGTGGGATCGCGGCCGCCCAGGCGCTCGCGGCGGAGATCGCGGGGCAGGGCGGGTCCGCCGAGGCGGTGCGGTTCGACATCGTGGACGCGGCCGAAACCGAGGCGGTGCTCGCGCGCCTGCTCATGGACGGCCCGATCCAGATCCTCGTCAACAACGCGGGCATCCACGACGATGCGGTGATGCCCGGCATGGTCCGCGCGCAATGGACCAGCGTAATCGACGTCTCGCTGAACGGCTTCTTCAACGTGACCCAGCCGTTGTTGCTGCCGATGATCCGTACCCGCTGGGGCCGCATCGTATCGCTATCCTCGGTCGCGGCCCTGCTTGGCAATCGCGGCCAGGTCAACTACGCCGCCGCGAAGGCCGGCCTGCACGGCGCCACACGATCCCTGGCGCTGGAACTCGCCAGCCGGGGCATCACGGTGAACGCGGTCGCCCCGGGCATCATCGCCTCGCCCATGGCGGCGGACGCGTTCCCACCGGACGCAATTGCCCGGCTGGTGCCGATGAAGCGCGCTGGCCAGCCGGAGGAAGTGGCCGAACTGGTGGAGTTCCTTACGTCGGACCGTGCCGCCTACATATCCGGTCAGATCATTTCGATAAATGGCGGCATGGCCTGACGTATGAACGACACCTAAAGTTTGTATCGTAACGACTTCGCAGCCCAATCCGGCCTCAAATCGGGCTTGTTCGATAACCGATGATGGTGCGAAGCGGAGTGTTGGCTAAAGGTCGGAGAGCGACTAGCCAACAGGCGCCATCTCGAAGCCAGAGAACTCGAATGCCGGCGCGACGACGCAGCTGACCAGGCTCCAAGCACCCAGACTCCTTGCTTCCTGCCAGGCTCCCGCCGGGACCACTCCTTGCAGCAGTTCCCCGCTGGCGAGGTCTGGTCCGAGCCGTAAATTCTGCTGCCCCGCATCAATGCCACCGATACCGAGCACGAGAGGTGCGCCGGCCTGCCAGAGCCAGATCTCGGCTGCGTCGATCCGGTGCCAATGCGACCGCTCCCCTTCCGCTAACAGGAACAGGATGCTCGTGCCCGCGCCCCGGTTGCCTGATGGCGGTTTGTCGCGCCATAGCTCCCGGTAGTGCCCACCTTCGGGGTGAGGCGACAGGCCAAGTGCCTCGCGTACGACATGGGCGGCCTGTAAACGGTCGCGTAGATCAGTCGTCACATCGTCATCCCTTCTTTCGTTGGTGCAATCCGCAAACAAGAGAATTACCGGCTAGTTGATCAACGTGCGCCCATCTCCACGAAGTCGTATTCCCAACGCCTTCGCATAGTACAACGCCTTGAATAACACCAACCGCCCATGCACCGGCGAGGGACGAAAAACGTCGCCCGATAGAATCGACAGCATCGCCTCCTGAAAGCGCAGCACGTTGCGCGGATTCATGAACAGGTCGCGTAAAGCTGGCTGGTTCATGCGATAGATGAACCACGAGAACCGGTCGAGCCCGCGTCGCACGCCCGCGTCGAACCGCGCCAGCGCCCGCGCCGCCTCGCGCGGCCGCTCCAGCACCGCCGTGACCGTGTCGGCAGCCTGGAAGGCGCTGTTCATGGCGAGGTAGACCCCGGTCGAGAACACCGGGTCGATGAACGCGTAGGCGTCGCCCACCATCAGGTAATTCCGCCCGACCATGCGGCGCGCGCGATAGGAGTAGTTGCCGGTTGCCGTCGCGGGGCCGGTCAGCGTGGCGCCCGCCAACCGCTCAGACAACTCTGGTGACTTAGAGATGGTCTGGCGGAAGAAATCGGTCACATCTGTCTTGCGGTTCTTGAGGTAGTCGGGCGGGCAGACCGCGCCGATGCTGGTGGTGCCGTCCATGAGCGGGATGAACCAGATCCATCCATGGTCGAACCAGAAGATGCTGATGTTTCCCTCGGCACGGCCTTCCTGTCGCCGGGCGCCGGTGAAGTGGCCGTAGATGGCAGCGCTCGCATGCCGGCGGTTTCGGTCCTTAAGACCGAGCTTGGACGCCACCAGCGTCTCGCGCCCCGAAGCGTCCACCAGGAACCGCGCGCGGACGCGCTTCTCCGCGCCGTCCTCATTGCGCGCCACCGCCTCGACCTCGGATGCGTGGTCCAGATCGAGCCCTGTCACGCGCCAGCCCTCGTGGACGCGGGCGCCCCTGGCGGCGGCATTGCGGAGCAGGATATGGTCGAACTCGGACCGCCTCACCTGGAACGAATATGCCAGGCTCTTGTCCCACGCATCGCCGAACTCGAACGCGACTGAACGGCGATGCGTGGGCGAGACGAAATCCACGCCCCATTTCGGCATACCGATCCGCTCGATCTCGTCCGCCACGCCGAGGTGTTCCAGCAGCGGCATGTTCATCGGCAGCAGGCTTTCGCCGATGTGGAAGCGGGGATGGTGGTCTTTCTCCAGCACGACGACATC
>JANXXW010000468.1 GCA_025350425.1 Rhodospirillales bacterium | reverse complement strand
CTGATCGCCACGCCCATCATTTTCGGGGCGACCGTCCTCGAAGTACCAAAGTTGCTACATGCCACGGTCGCACCTGGCGTATTTACGCTTGCGGCAGGCGCCGCCGTCATCGCTGGCATAACCGCCTATCTCAGCACGATGTTCCTGATGCGCTACTTCCGCCGCAATGAGGACTGGGCACTCAACCCATTCGGTTACTATTGTATCATTCTTGGCGCCGGAGCCATCGCATGGTTGAAGTTCGCGTGAACAGGCTTGCCGCTGCGTTACTGGGCTTGCTCGCGGCAACCCCTTGCTTCGCGGCCCCTAAACCCGCGCAGCGTCCACCATTATCCACGCAGCCGATCTCACTTATGACTGTGCCCTGGTGGCACGCCCGGCACGAGGCAAAGTTGGCCGAGGCACGGCGCAGCCCTGTCGATCTCGTGTTCCTCGGCGACAGCATTACGCAGGACTACGAGAAGTCCGGCCCGCCTGCTTGGCAGGACTTTGTGCCCGTATGGCAACACTTCTATGGCGACCGTCATTCACTCAATCTTGGTTTCAGCGGCGACGCCACGTCGCATCTGTTGTGGCGCATGGAGCATGGCGAGGTTGACGGAATGTCACCGAAGGTCGCCATCATCCTGATTGGTGCGAACGGCCTTGGCCGTCTCCATTGGTCCGCCGAGGAGAACGTGCGCGGTATCGAAGCAGTGGTCGCGGAGACTCGGCGCAAGTTGCCCACGACCAAAATTCTATTGCTTGGGGTTTTGCCGAGCGAGCGCAGCGCCTACGCCACCGAGACCACGCGCGAGATCAACCAGTCTTTGGCGGCGGAATACGGCAACCATGCAGTCCCGAGCGTCACCTTCGTGGACGCGAGTGCTGTGTTTCTCCACCACGGCGTCATCGACCGAAGCTTGTTTCTTGACCCGTTGCTGACTCCACCCGCCCCTCCGTTGCACCCTTCCGCCGAAGGGCAGGCCCGGCTCGCGACAGCCATTGAGCCAACGCTGGCGTCTTTGCTTGGAGACCGCGATCACACGCGATGAACCCGTCGCGATGCGAAAGTCGGGGATGCGCTTCATTGAATTCAATGTCTTGCCACGGCGTGACGGCACTACAGGATTTTCGGCGGGTCGTAGTAGAAAGTAGATTTTAATCGGTTTTCGGCGATACAACGTCTCACACGCAAGCTAATTCAGCATGGCTGATAGTAATCACCCACAAACTGCTACATAACATCAGTATTGCGTAGGCGACTTCATCATATATTTACCGATTTGAGGCGATTTGAAACGCTTCACCAGCGTTTTCCCACGCCATACTTTGGTCAAGATGTTTTGTTATACAGTAAACCCAACGTGATATTTTATTGCCTCACATGTTTAATTCAAAGCTGACTGAACCACGGGTCCCGCAAGCAGTTCGCTGCAGGGGTCATCACGATAATGTTTCAATTACAGCGTTGATGCTTATGTCCTGCTCTTTTAAGCAGGGTGTCACGAGCTACGATATTGCTCACTTTCCGCCGGAGGATCGCACGTGCTGACTTTCTTATCTCCGGCCATGCCAAGTGTCGCAAGATCTGGTAAGTTCGGCGAGTGCGGAGCACTCATATCGCGCCTTTCCGCATTATCTAAGCTTTCGGCTGATGATATCCATCTTTTGAAGGGACTTGGCCGCTTCACAAAGCAGCACTCGGCCCGCACTGAGATCTTGACTGGCGAGGAGCGGTTCAAACCTCGTATCCTCGTCTCGGGTTGGGCCTCCCAACAGCGTCTCTTGAGCGATGGCCGGCGGCAAATCGTCAACTTCCTTCTGCCGGGCGATATCGTTGGTAGCTTGGAGCAACTCGGGCCTGTGTTGGATTGTGAGTCCGTCGCTTTGACGAATGTGGTCACGGCCGATGCGAGCACGCTCGCGACAACGGTCGAGAAGGGCGATTTTCGCCGAGCAGGTCTCGCGCGTGCGCTGCGGTTGATGGGGCAACAGGAAACCGCGCTGATGCGGGATCAAATCGTGCGTCTCGGCCGCCAAACCGCCTACGAGCGGTTAGTGCATCTGATGCTTGAACTTCATTGCCGCCTGCAAGCAGCAGGACTTGCCACGGAGTATGATTTCGCGATGCCGTTGACGCAGGATATATTAGCCGATGCTCTCGGTTTAAGTATTGTGCATGTAAACCGCACATTGCAGCAAGCACGGCGTGACGGATTGCTTGAAATTCGCTCCGGCCAAGTAAAGATTATCGATCTGAAGTTGATGCAGACAGTCGCAGACTGGGTCTCCGTCCCATCGAGTCGTATACCCGCCTTACCTGTGGAACTTCGCAACATCGGTAAGGCTTGGTAACGACTGTTAGACGTTCACGATGTTTTTGTCATCTATTTGAGGCACGGGCGCTGATCCGACAGCGACCCGCTGACGTAGTCGCGGGCAGCTGTCGGGGGTATCGAATACAGGCGCCTTACGGAGGTTGTATAGGCCAATTCTAGCTCCGGGAAACCAGCTCTCAACAAGGTAGGCATGACTATGGTCTGCCAGACGCACAAGGATGGCGACCAACCAGTCATTCTTTATAATCGGACAGCGATCTTGGTCGTCACTGTCAGTATTGAGCGCGATGGGACTGATAAGCA
>JANXXW010000465.1 GCA_025350425.1 Rhodospirillales bacterium | reverse complement strand
GCGTTGCAGGTGCTGGGCGAGATCTTCCCGGACGCACCGGACGCCACGGCCGAAGTCGATTTCGCCGAGCCACGCGGGCCGGGCGGGGCGGCGGCCTATGTGCGGGAGCACGCGGAGATCTTCGGGCCGATCGGGGAGTTGTTCGATTTGGTAAGGGAAGTGGCCACAGCGGTGACGCATGAGGTGGGATCGTTCGGGTAGGCAGGCCGTCACAAGGGATGATCCTTCCCGACCAAGTAACGAGAAGTACCTTGCCGACCAATCCGGCGGCAAAGGACCGCGTTAGGGTTCAACCGTCTTACCGTTTCGAGGGATCATGTACCGCTTCGCCGCTGCCGCCCTGCTGTTCGTCGTTCCTGCCCGCGCCGCCACTCCGGCGGATTTTGCCGAGGTGGTGCAGACTGCGCTGCCGGCGATCGTCAACATCACCGTGTGGAGCGATACGCCGCTAGAGGGTTCTGCTTCGGAGGTGCCGTCCGAGCATCGGTCGAAAATAGTAGGAACGGGGTTCGTGGTCGATCCGTCCGGCATCATCGTGACGAACCGGCATGTGATCGAGGGCGCAGGTACGATCAGCGTGGGCTTCAGCGACCGCAGCCGCGCGCGGGCGATGGTGCTGGCCGGGGCGGGGGCCATCGATGTCGCGCTTCTGAAGGTGGAGGTGCCAAAGCCGCTGCCGGTTTTAAAGTTCGGCGATAGCGACGAATTGCGTGTGGGACAGCCGGTGATATGCATCGGCAACCCGCTGGGGATCGGCCTCACCGTTAGTTCGGGCGTGGTGAGCGCGCTGAACCGTGACATTCACAAAACGCTGTTCGACGATTTCATCCAGAGCGACTGCGCGATCAACCCCGGCAATTCCGGTGGGCCGATGATGAATGTCGCGGGCGAGGTCATTGGGATCAACACGGCGAACATCGACCCGTACAGCGGTGGCTCGATCGGGCTGGGGTTCGCGCTGACCAGCAACGACGTGGGTTTCGTGGTGCCGCGCCTGATCAAGATGGGGCGGGTGAACGCTGGCTGGATCGGCCTATCCACCCAGGATCTCACGCCCGAGATCGCCTATGCGCTGGGCGTGCCGAGTTTGCCGGGTAGTGGGGGCGTGCCGGGTAGCGGGGGCGTGATCGTGAACAGCGTGGAATCCAAGGGGCCAGGCGACAAGGCAGGCATCGTGGAAGGTGATGTCATACTGGATGTCGCGGGGCAGATTCCGGCTGATGCGCGGGCGCTGATCCGGGTGATCGCGCGGATGCCGGTCGATGGGGTGGTGCCGGTGACGGTGTGGCGCGGGGGCAAGACCAGCCGCGTCATGGTCGCACTGGGTGAGTTTCCGGGCGCCCCGATCGTGATCAAGCCGCCGGTCAATGAAGCGCCGCCTAAACTGCCCGATTTCGGCTTCGTGGTGGAGGCGCTGATGGAGCCGCAACCCGAGCGCAAGCCCGGTGTGGTGGTGACGCAGGTGATCGACGACAGCGTCGCCAGCGAGGCCGGGATCATGGTCGGGAGCATCATTCTACGCGTGCAGGAAATGGCAGTCGGCACGCCCCAGGATGTCGCCATCGCGCTAGATCAGTCGAGAAGGCAGAAACGGCCTTTCGTGCTGCTGTTGATGCGCGGCGAGGCGGCCGAACAACGCTGGGTCTGGTTGAAGGTCTGAGCCCCTTACTGCCCGTGCCTTGCGGGGATGACGGTATTGGGCCAAGCCCATCTAGCCGTTCGTCCAGGCGGTATCGAGGAGTTGTGATTTGGCCGCGAGTCACGAGCTGATCCTGGTTGCCGGGGTGCTTTGCCTGTTTGCCATGCTCGCCGGGCTGTTTTCCGCCCGGATCGGGACGCCACTGTTGTTGGTGTTCATCGCGGTCGGGATGTTTGCGGGCGAGGACGGGCCGGGCGGCATTGAATACAGCGATTTCAAGTCCGCCTACCTGATCGGCAGCCTGGCGCTGGTAGCCATCCTGTTCCAGGGCGGTCTGAGTACCGAACGGCGGATGATCCGTCAGGCGTTGTGGCCGTCGGTTGCACTGGCGACAGTGGGAGTGGGAGTCAGCGCCGCTATTGTGGGCGCTGCTGCCCATTGGCTGTTCGGCCTTTCGTGGGTGGAGGCGCTGCTGCTCGGCGCGGTCACGGCGCCAACCGACGCGGCGGCGGTGTCGGTGCTGCTCCATCTCTCGCGCGCGGCGATGCCCTCGCGCGTCACGGCGGCGTTAGAGGTGGAGTCGGGCCTCAATGATCCCATGAGCGTGTTCCTGACTGTGGGACTGGTCGAGGTGCTGACCTCTCCCGATGGCTTGAGCGTGAAGGAAGCCGTGCTGCTGTTCGTGAAGGAGATGGGTGGAGGAGCGGCCATCGGAGTGGCCAGCGGCTTCGCGTTGATGTGGTTGTTTCGCAAGCTGAAGGTCGAAAGATCGGTGTTCCCGGTTGTGGCAGTCGGCGGCGCGCTGGTGATCTTCGGTGGCGGCCAAACGCTTGGAGCAAGCGGATTTCTGGCGGTTTATTTGGCGGGAGTGATCGTTGGGAACAGCAGGCATTCGGCGCGTGAACCGGTTTTGCGGTTCTTCGGGGCGTTGGGATGGTTGGCGCAGATCGCGTTGTTTCTGATGCTTGGCCTGCTGGTCACGCCGCATCAATTGCCACAGATCATCCTGCCGGCGCTGGCCGTGGCTGCGGTGCTGATTTTGGTGGCTCGGCCGGTGGGGGTCCTGGCCTGTCTCACGCCGTTCCGGTGGCGGACGAGGGACATGCTGTTCGTGTCCTGGGTGGGGCTGCGTGGGGCGGTGCCGATCTACCTCACCATCATTCCGTTGCTGGCGGGCGTGTCGAGCGGATACCGGATGTTCAACGTCGTCTTCGTGGTGGTGATCGTGTCGGTCGCGGTGCAGGGATGGACCATAGCGCCGGTGGCCCGGCTGCTTCGGCTGTCGGCGGATAAATAAGCGGCACGGGATCAGGCGGAGGAGGACACCCGCATCACGTTACCGGCTTGGACCGAAACAGGCGCTAGCTCACCGATTTCAAGCATGAAATTGACATGCGCGAGCACCTCTCCGAACGCGAAGCCGGTCTGGTGGGGGTCAAGCGGACGCTGAAACAGCACCGGCACGAGTTCGCCCGCGCTGCACGGCTTTTCGCGGGTCGCCACGGCGATCAGGTCGCAACGCTCCCGATGGTGGGCAAGCAACGTGTCGATACGGGAATGCACCCCTACGAACGGGAGGTTGTGGGCAGCCAGCACGAAGGAGTCCCCGGCGATGACCTCGCGCAGATCGGCAAGGGATTGTAGGTATTCGCCCAATGGGTTGGCGGCCGGCTCCCATGGCCAGACGCTGATGTTCGGGGAGATCTTGGCGATCACCTGGTCGGCGGCGAAGAACAGCTTGTCAGCGGCGCAGTACAGCATGACCTGCTCCAGCGCATGGCCACCACCGGTGTAAATGCGGAAATCCCGGCCGCCGACGCGAAGTTCTTGACCGGCGATCAGGCGCGTGAAGGTCGTGGGGAGACCCGTCACCATGCTCAGGTACGAAAGTCCTTGGGTCCTCAATGATTTGGAGATTTCGTTTGCCAGACCTCTATCGTGATAAAACGCCTGGTGTGCGGCAGAGCGCAGCGCGTCCGAATTGGCGCGTAGGGTCTGGGCAAAGAAATACTCGGTGCGGCTCATGGCGAGCGGCAGCCCAAACCGCTCGGTAAGCCATCCGACCAAGCCGATATGGTCCGGGTGGAAATGGGTGGCGATCACGCGGGTAAGCCTGGTGCCGGCCAATGGCCCGGCCAAAGCCGCCTCCCACGCATCGCGCGTGATCTGATCGTCGATGCCGGTATCGAGCACCGCCCAGCCGCCGTTATCCTCGATCAGGTAGACGTTGATGTGGTCCAACGAGAACGGCAGTGGCAACCGGAACCACCGCACGCCGGGCGCTACCTCGACGATGCCGCCGTTTGGCGGCGCCTCGGGGTGTGGGAAATGCAGCGGTGCGGTGATGTGGGAGGCCATGGCCAGACGTTACGGGCCGCGATAGGCTGCCACAACCGTTTAGGACGCGCATGAGCCTTGCCCTATTCCTGACCTTCCGCCATCCGGCCGCTACGGCGAACCCGGGTGAACTCGCCGCGGCCATGCGCCTCGTCGCCGGACTGCCCGGCCTCTCGGAGGGCCTCGCGATGATCCCCGCCGCCACGCATGATCCGTATCTCGACGATGGCCGCCCACCCCCGCTGGTGCTGCAGCTCGGCTTCCACGCCATCGAGCCACTGGAGGCGGCGCTCCACGGTCCCGCGCAAGACATCGCCGCCACGCTGGCCAGCCTGCACGGCGCCGATATCGCCGAACAGGCCATGCTGACGCGTCGCTACCCGGTCCCGGCGCCGGGAAAAGGTTCCTGTACCTATCTTGTCTCCTACGAAGGCGAGGCGGAGGACACCAACACGTGGCTGTCCCACTACATCGACCACCATCCGCCGATCACGGCCCGCTTTCCTGATGTCCGCGCGATCGAGATCTACACTCGCGTGGATTGGTGCAGCGGATCGCGCTGGCGACGCGAAAACGCCTTGCAACGTAACAAGGTCGTATTCGACGACACCCAGGCCTTGACCGCCGCGTTGAACTCACCGGTGCGGGATGAGATGCGCGCAGATTTCGTGCAGTTCCCGCCGTTCCGTGGCTACAACACCCATTACCCCATGCACACCATCGCGATCACGCGATAACGCCCGTCCAGATCCAGACGATCGCGGGCGCCACACGGATTCTGACGCCCACGTAATAAAGCTGAAGCAGGGCTAAGGCAATTACCGGCGCACCACGATTCCGGCATGCTCGCGATCCCAGGTGTCAGGCCCGACACCGTGCGCGATCAGGCGAAACTTCTGCACCTTGCCGTTTTCAGTGGCCGGCAAGGCGTCGGTGAAATTGATGAAGCGTGGCACTGCAAAATAAGGTAATTTGCCTTCGCAGAACCGTATGATCTCGGCCGGGTCCACTGCGTGGCCATCGCGCACCACGATCGCCGCCATCACCTCGTCCTCAGCCAACTCCGAGCGTGCCGGGAACACGGCCACACCTGCAATGGCGGGATGGGATTGCAGCACCTGCTCGACCTCGAACGAGGATATGTTTTCGCCCCGCCGCCGGATCGCGTCCTTCAGGCGATCGACGAAGCGGAAGTAACCGTTGGGCTCGCGCACCACGCGGTCGCCGGTGTGGAACCATAGATTGCGCCATGCCTCCACGGTCTTGTCGGGCATCGCCCAGTAGCCCTGCGCGAAGGCGAACGGCGCATCGGCCCGTAGCGCCAGTTCGCCGGCGTTGCCGTCCTGTACTTCGTTGTCGTCGTCATCCAGCACGCGTGCGTCGAAACCGGGGACCGCCGGCCCCATGCGGCCGGGAAGCTGGTCGGCGATATCGCAGCCGAGCACGAAGTTGGTCTCGGTGGAGCCATAGCCGTCGAGCAGCGCGATCCCCGTACGGTCTGTGAACGCCGCATGCAGATGCGCGGGCACGCCGGGCGCCAGTGCGATCCTTACGCGATGTGTGCGTTCCTCGGGCGCGGGGGGGCGGGATAACAAAATCGGCACCATGGCGCCGAGCACATAGGTGACCGTGGCATGGCTTTCGGCCAGCATCCGCCAGAAGCCGGAGGCGGAAAATCGTGGCGCCACATCCAGCGTGGCACCCGCCAGCAGCGCCTGGAAGAAGGCATTGATCGCGTTGGTATGGAACAGCGGCAGGCAGGTGGCGAGCACATCGCCCTCCCGCACGCCCAGCAGCGCGCCGGCATGGATGCCCCACCAGTAGAACTGTGCATGCGGGCAGATGACGCCTTTCGAGGGGCCAGTGGTGCCGGAGGTGTAAAGTATGGCAAGCGGATCGCCGGGCCGAATGTCGGCTGGCGGGATCGCGTCACCTGGCGCGGGCATGGCATCGACATGCCAGATCAACGCATCGGTCTCGGGCAGCACGTGGCGGAAATCGGGCTCCATGATCAGCAGCCTCGCGCCGGCATTGGCCAGCACATGCGCGAGTGAGGGCCCGCGCGAGGCTGTGTTGATCGGTACGGCGATGGCACCCAGCCACCCGCAGCCGAGTATGGTTTCGATGAGCGTCGCCCGGTTGGCGCATATGAGGGCGACACGGTCGCCCCGGACGATTCCGGCATCGGCGAGACGTCCGGCGGAGCGCGCGGCGATCTCGCATATATCGGAGTAGCGCCATGCCTGGCCTTCGATATGCAGCAATGCGAGGTTCCCGTGGCGTGCCGCCTGGTTACGCAGCATGCCTGGTATAGTCCGCTCTGACGGCTCGAGCATCGCTGTTCTCGTATGTGGCGTGCTCATCACATTTATCTCATCATGCACGGTCGTTGCCAACTGTTCCGGATCGACCGCCGCCTTGTGGCAACTATGTCGTCGTAAAGAGGCTTTGGAACCCGATGGCTCAATCACTTAGCAGCAGACGCACTGGATCAGAGGTTCTTAATGGCTGAATCGGCATTGGTCGTGGGTGTCAGCGGTATCGTCGGCAATAGTCTCGCTCGGCATCTCGTGGGACAGGGCTGGCAAGTCACCGGTCTTGCACGACGCCCCTCGCTTGACATCGAAGGGGTTCAGCCGTGTGCTGCCGATTTGCTTGACCCAGCCGGGTTACGGGTGGCGCTCGATGGGCTGCGTCCCAGCCATGTCTTCATCACCACATGGCTTCGGCAGGCGACCGAGGCGGAGAACATCCGGGTCAACGCCACGATGGTACGCAACCTGCTCGACGCAGTGCGGCCGGGCGGCAGCGTGAGGCATGTCGCGCTCGTCACCGGCCTCAAGCACTATCTTGGGCCGTTCGAGGCATACGGCACGGGCACCCTGCCAGCGACGCCGTTCCGTGAGGAGCAACCGCGCCTGGACGTGGAGAACTTTTACTATGCGCAGGAAGACGAGGTGTTTGCCGCCGCCGCACGAGATGGCTTCGGCTGGAGCGTGCATCGACCGCACACCATCATCGGTTATGCCATCGGCAATGCCATGAACATGGGCGTGACGCTGGCCGCCTATGCCACGATTTGCCGTGAGACCGGACGCCCGTTTCTGTTTCCCGGTTCGGCCATGCAGTGGAACGGCCTGACCGACATGACGGACGCCCGCCTGTTGGCCCGCCATCTGGAATGGGCATCAACGACTGACATAGCGCGCGATCAGGCCTTCAACGTGGTCAATGGCGACATCTTCCGATGGAACTGGATGTGGCAACGCCTCGCCGAGTGGTTCGGTCTGGAGCCCGGGCCGTTTCGTGGCGAAGGAGTACCACTGGAAAAGCAGCTCGCCGACGCCGCTCCCATCTGGGCTGACATCGCCCGACGGCACGGCTTGGCGGAACCCGACCTGAGTCGGCTGGCTTCGGCCTGGCACACTGACGGCGACCTTGGCCGCCCCATCGAGGTGGTCACCGATATGAGCAAAAGCCGCCGCCTCGGCTTCCTCGATTACAAAGCGACGGACGATGCCTTCTTCG
>JANXXW010000573.1 GCA_025350425.1 Rhodospirillales bacterium | reverse complement strand
CGCCGGGCGCAACGCCACCGTGCGGCCCTCGCGGTCCACGATCTCGGAGCCGACCACAGCGAGCCGCGACAGGTCCGGCGGATAGTTATGATCAATAACAATCGCGCCCAGCGATACGGCAAGAGCGCCACAGAACAGCGTCGCGGCGGCGCTCGTCGCGTGACGGAAAAGCATCAATTTCCGACCGGAAACACCTTGATCCGGTTGGCGCCCTGGCGCGCGTAGATCGCCGGCGCATACATGTCGGACAGCTCCGCCCCCGGCATCTCGTAGTCCCCCGGCGTCACCGCGCGCAGGCGCACCGCGATGCGGAACTCCGGCTGGTTCTTGCTCAGCGCCAGCACCGCGGCGAACCGGTCGTCCGCAGCCGGCTGAGCCTCGGTGGCGGAGAGCTTGCCAAGCCACGCCATGCCCGGCATGGCGCCATCCGTGAAGCGCCCCGCAATCTCCCACCCGGCAGGCAAGCCTTGCAGCAGCATCGCGCGATGCTCGGCGTCATCGTCGGACCGGCCTTCGAGCAGCAGCACGAACACGGTGTTCTGGCGCAATTCGTCCAAGTTCAGAGGAGCGCCGTCCAAAGCCATGAAATTACGGCGAATTTGCATTTGGTTGTGCGAGGCGGGTGGGGTCTGGAGCGTGACACCGGACACCGACACGCTTTGCCACACCGGCCGGTCGCCTTCGTTGCGTGCCATGGCCGGGCCGGTGAGCGCCACCCGCTGGACGACACTTCTGGGCAGGCTCCGCCCATCAACGGCGACGCTGGGCGGGCGGCCATCGCGCCCGAGCACTTCGGCGGCGGCGGCAGTCCAGGCCTGCTCCTGCGTATTGATGGAGCCCGCCTTCAAATCGGCGCCAGGCAACGAGGCGACCAGTCGCGCAAGCTGGGCCGGCAGCAGCCCGCTTTCCTTCAGCAGCACCGCCATCGCCGCCCGATCGCGCAGGGTGGAACCATAATCGGCGTTCCACCACTTCCGATCCGGCGCGTTCAGGGCCTGGGTGAAGGCCATTTCGGCGGCCAGCTGGTCGTGCGCCATCGCGAGCGATGCCGCGACCTGCGCACGGGCCAAGGGCGTGGGCAGTTTGCCGAGATCCTGGGCCAGAACCCGGACCGCGCCCGGCCGTCCCCGCCCCGCTTTGGCCAGCGCATAGAGACGATAAGCCTGGGCGGCGAGGTCCTGCGGCTCCTCGGTGCTGGAGTCGGCGGCGTCGGCGATAAACTTCAGCCCATCCGCCATGGCCTGTTCCGGCACCGTGGCGCCGGCCACCTTCGCGCGCAGCAGGAAATCCATGGCGTAGGCCGAGAGCCACGGCTCCGCCTCGCCGTTAGAACGCCAGAGCGCGAAGCCGCCATCGTAGCGCTGGCGGTCGAGTACGGAGGCGACAATGGTCTGCAGGCTGCCTTTCTGGTCCGCGCTGGCAACGGTGACCGGCATGGAAGTGAGCGGCAGTCCTCTGCTGGTGGTCTGCTCCAGGCAGGATAACGGATAATCGGCCAGCGCTTGGATCATCGCCGCGACATCGTAACGCACCGGCGCTCCGAACACCGCCTCGGCGCGCCAGGTGCCCGGGATGAACTGCGCGATCGGCGGGGCAAGCGCCACCTCGGCGCCGGGCGCGATCTCGCTGGCGGATACGATGCTGACGGCACTCCGTGACGGCCGCACCGTGATCGCGGTATCCCGCCGCAGCCGGAATGCGCCGTCCGCGATGTCCAGATGGACCACCCCGCGCCCGGAACCCGTCGCGCGCAGGGCGGTGGCCGGCAGGGCGCGTTCACCGGGAGCGAGAGAGGCACTCATGCGGCCCTCACCGACCAACGCCAGCGGACCGTCCACGGTGACGGTGACGGTCGCGTCGCCGAGCGGAAGATCGACGTTCTGGATCAGGACGGCGAGGCGCGTCTCGTCGCCGGGCGCCAGGAAGCGTGGCAGCAGCGGTTCCACAACCAGGGGATCGCGCACCAGGATGTCGGCATTGGCGGCGCCGATACGGTCACCCCGCCATGCCACCACCATGAGGCGGACCTGGCCGTTGAAATCCGGCAAATCGAGCGGCACGCGGACGATACCGTCAGCGCCAGCCTGCATCGGCGGGGTAAACAAGGTTACGGTGCGAGTAGGCGTATCCGGCAGCACGAAGCCGCCCCCGTCGCCACCCTGCCGCAACAGGGTTGCCTCGCCCTCGGCGGGAGCGATGAGCCGGCCCCAGTCGTCCCGGATATCGAGGCCGAGCTGGCGGCGCCCGAGGAAGTGGGGCGCGGGGTCCGGCGATGCGAAGCGGGTGAGGCGCAGGATGCCCTCGTCCACAGCGGCCATGGTGACCCAGGTATCGGCGGGCACATGCACGGGGATCACCGCAAGCGCGCGGGGCGAGTATTTTCCGGCAACCTCGATCGTGACGGCAAGCGTGCGCGCGGTGGGATCGACGCCAACCCAGGTGAGGCCGACCGCGCGGTTGGGACGCGACCGCGCATCGCCGGTGCCGCCACGGAACGCGTGGACTGCGACGTAGGCTCCCGGCCCCCAGCTGGCGTCGACCGGAACGTCCACATCGGTGCCACCCTCCGGCACGGTCAGGGTGGTGAGTGAATGGACCCGGTCCGTCAGCACCAGCAGAGTCGCCTCGCCCGCGAACGGCGCCGCGATGTGGATGCGCGCGGTCCCGCCGGCCGCGACCGAGCGCTGGGCGGTCGAGACATCGACGCGGTCGGGGATATCGGGATTGTCGATGCCGGCGGTCCAGCCCGAACGGAAGCGGTAGGAGGTCGCAGCCAAGCCGCCCGCCTGGATGGCCTCGATGCGGTAGCGCCCGAACGGCAGGGTCTTGACGAAGCGGAGCGGGGTGCCCGCCGGGATTGTAATGTCCTGCGTTTCCAGTGGTTCGTCACGGTAGACGATCTCAAATCGTGCCAGGCTGCCGCTCATCACCATCCGCCAATCCGGC
>JANXXW010000399.1 GCA_025350425.1 Rhodospirillales bacterium | reverse complement strand
TGGTGCTGGAGTTCGAAGCCGCCGATCTCACCGACCGCTTTGCGGCCGATCCGCTCGCTGGCGTTCAGGAGATGGTTCGGGGATTCGAAAAGTCGCTCTCGCTCCAGGCGTTGTGCCAGCTCGCCGCCGAACGGGTGCGCGGCGTCGCCCGTTACGACCGGGTATTGGTCTATCGGTTCATGCATGACGAGTCCGGCTGGGTCATAGCCGAGAGCCGGGAGCCTCACCTCGCACCCTTCCTGGACCTGCATTACCCGGCCGCCGATATCCCGCAGCAGGCCCGTGCCCTCTATGTGAAGAACTGGCTGAGGCTGATCACCCAGGTCAATTACGACGCCGCGCCCTTGGTGCCTGCAGCTAATCCGCGAACGGGACAGCCGCTGGATATGAGCCAGGCGATCTTGCGCAACGTATCGCCGATTCACCGTGAGTACCTTCGTAACATGGGCATCGACGCCTCGATGTCGATTTCGATCATCCGCGGCGGCAAGCTCTGGGGCCTCATCGCCTGCCACCACTACAGCCCGCGCATCCTGCCACAGCACCTGCGCGCCATATGCGAGCTATTCGGGTCCATGTTTTCGCTCCAGCTTGAATTGCGCGAGAAGGGAGACCGGTTCGATGAGCGGCTGGCAAGCCGGATGGTGCTGCAGAACCTTATGCTCAACTTGGCTAGCGCGGACGACTACGCCGTTGGGCTGACGAAGGAATCGCCCAATTTGCTGGATTACATCCATGGCGGCATGCCAGCCCCGAAGGGACCAATCCAGGGGGGCGTCGCAGTCAGCGTTAAGGGTCAGCTAACCTTCCTGGGAACCACGCCCAGTGAGAGCCAGATTCTGGACCTGATAGAGTGGCTGAACACCCACGTGCCAAAAAGTGATGGTCTGTTCTCCACCGACAGGCTGGGTAGCATGTGGCCGCCTGGCGCTGCTTTCGCCAACGTCGCCGCCGGCGTGCTCGCCATCTCGGTGTCGCAGGAGCTGTCTGACTTCATTATCTGGTTCCGGCCGGAGCTCGTCGGGACATCCAACTGGGCCGGCGAGCCGGTGAAGCTGGTGGCGAGCGGCCTGGATGGCGAGCAGCTAAGTCCGCGCAAGTCATTCGAGGTGTGGAAAGAGACGGTCCGTGGACGGTGCTTGCCATGGGCGCCAGCCGATCTCGATGCGGCTTTTGACCTGCGCGTCTCCCTGCTCCACGTGGTCCTTCGCCGGATCAACACGGCGGCGCAGGAACGCAAGCGGGTAGCCGAGCGCGACAAGCTTCTCATGGCCGAACTCGACCACCGCGTGAAGAACACGATCGCGAGCATCCAGGCTCTCGTGATCCAAACAAGCCGTAGCGCGGACACGTTGACAGGCTTCGTCAAAGGGCTGGAAGGCCGCATCCAGGCGATGGCAAAGGCCCATAGTTTGCTGTCGCAGAGCCGTTGGGAAGGCATCTCGATCATTAAGCTGCTACGCGAGGAGCTCAACCTTTATGCCAGTAGGCATACTGCGGTCACCCTCGACGGGACCGACATTCAACTGACGCCGAAATCGGCCCTATCGCTATCCCTTGCGATCCATGAGCTGGCGACGAACGCAGCAAAGTACGGCGCGCTCACCGCACCCAGAGGCCGTGTGGCAGTAAGTTGGCGACTGGCCATCGATGGCGGCGTGGAGTTGTCCTGGACCGAGACTGGAGGGCCGCTCGTCGAGCAACCCAAGCGCCGCGGCTTTGGCTCTACGCTCATCGAACGCGCGCTGTCGATGGAGACCGGCGGCAGTGCGATCGTGCACTACCTGCGGACCGGGGTCATATGCGAAATCGTTCTGCCTGCGTCATCAGTTGCTTACTCCGACGCGACTACACAAAGCGGCGCGAAGCCACCAACGGAGGATAGCCAGACGCCAAGCGTGCCGGATGCGGTAGATCCGGAGGCTTTTCGGATATTTGTTGTCGAAGACTCATTCCTCCTCGTAACGATGATCCAAGCCACGCTCGATGATCTCGGCTGGGTGACTGTCGGACCGGCAACACGCAAACGCGATGCGCTTGAACTAGCCCAGTCCGAGACGTTTGACGCGGCCCTGCTCGACATCAATCTCGACGGCGAGATGTCGTGGGATGTGGCTGCGGTGCTCAAGACGCGCGGCATCCCGTTCGTGTTCAGCACCGGATACGACATATCCAATGTGCTGCCAGATGACTTTGCTGGAAGTGCCATCATCGCCAAGCCCTACTATAGAAGGGATGTCGAACGACGGATCCGCGAGGTGATAGCGGCCAAAAGAAGTCGCGAGACCGCAACGCAGACTGTTTAGCCCGAAGATCATCAGCTCAGCTGATTGCCTTTCCGTCTGCCAACGGCCGATCCTGCTCGCGATTTCACCCTGGATAAGGCTTTCGATAAGCTCGCGGCTGATCCTCCCCGCGTTTCATGGACGGGTTACGCTATGTTTTCCGCATGCTCATCCATCAAACACCTCCAGCTTAAAGCTTGCCTCTGGGTGTCCACGGAAACCAGGGAGGATTACAACGGCCGCCGCCTACTCAACGTTCTGAACCTGCTCGCGCAGTTGCTCGATAGTCGCCTTCAATTTGAGGCCGGTGGCGGTGAGCTCGATGGACGCCGACTTGCTGCATAGCGTGTTGGCTTCGCGGTTAAATTCCTGCACCAGGAAATCTAGCCGCCGGCCGACCTGCGCGCCCTCCGCCAGCAGCGCGCGGGCGGCAGCGATGTGGCTGTGCAGACGATCCAGTTCCTCGCGCACGTCCGAACGGGCGGCCAGCAACGCCACTTCCTGGGCGATGCGTTCCTCGGGCAATGCGGGGGCGCTCGCCAGCAGCGCCTGGAGGTTCTCCATCATGCGCGCGCGCTGGGCCTGCGGCTGATCGGCAGCCTCGGCGGTCGCCTGCACATGGAGCGCGGCGATCTCATCCAGCAGCGTCGTCGCGATGCTTTCCAGCCGACCGCCCTCCTCGCGCCGCGCCACCGTCAACGAGTCGAGCGCCTGGACGAAGCCCGCACGCACGGCGTCGAGATGCGAGGGCGTCGTCTCGGCGGCCTCGGCGGTGGCAGCCCGTAGCACGCCCGGCAGGGCCAGCAGTGCCTCGGCCCGGATCGGAGGCGCGCCGGGGATGCGGGCGGCCAAGCTCGTGGCCAACGCCAGAACCTGCTCCAGCGCCATCGGATCGGGCGCCAGCTTCGGCTGCTCCTCGCGTCGGATGGTGAGATTGAGCGTGACGTTGCCGCGTTTCAGCCGTTGTGCGGCCTCAGTCTTCAACGCTGGTTCGAGCGCATCGAAGCCGCCTGGCAGCCGGAACCGAAGCTCCAGCCCGCGTCCGTTCACGCTCCGCAGTTCCCATGCCCAGGAGATCGGGTCCGTCACCCCGTCGGTGCGGGCGAAGCCGGTCATGGAGGCCATCGACGAGATTGGAATGGCGGTTGTCCTTAGTGGTTCGACGGCACGGGCGGGCGAGGGATCTCGCTGCGCTGCATCGCTCGCCAGTGCGCCACGTTACGGTCGTGTTCCTCGATAGTGCGGGCGAAAACGTGCCCGCCCGTGCCGTCGGCCACGAAGAACAGGTCGTCACTATCGGCCGGATGCGCCACGGCGCGCAGCGAAGCCACGCCCGGGCTGTCGATCGGTCCGGGCGGCAGGCCGGGCACGCGATAGGTGTTGTAGGGGTTGTCGCGTTGGAGGTCGGCGCGCGTCAGCCCGTGGTCGTTGGTGTCGGCGCCGCCGGAAACCGCATAGGCGACGGTCGGATCGGCCTGCAGCTTCATGCCCAGGCGCAGGCGGTTGAGGTAGACGGCCGCGACATGCGGACGCTCGGCAGGGTGGGACGTCTCGCGCTCGACGATGCTGGCGAGCGTCAACAACTGCTGCGCGCTGGCCAGCGGCAGTTTCGCGGCGCGCCCGTCCCAGGTTTCGGCCAATGCCTTCTCCATCGCGGACGTCGCGCGCGCCAGAACGGAATCGCGGGTGGCGCCCCGGTCGAAGGCATAGGTGTTCGGCAGCGCACCGCCTTCCTCCGGGATGGGAGTCTCCCCCATCAACCCATCGGCGCGTTGGAGCAGCATCGCGATTTGTGCGGCGGTCAGGCCTTCGGGGATGGTCAGGCGGTGCTGCGTCGGGTGGGCGGTGCGGAGTATCGCCAGCACATCGCGCAAATTGACGCCGGGTGGGAAGGTGAACTCGCCAGCGTGCAGCGGGCCATCGCCGCGCGTCATGAGGGCGGCGATGCGGAAGTCCGTGTCGTTGCGGATCACCCCGGCCGCGTCCAGGGCTTCGCCGATCTGGGACGGCCCGCCATGCGGCACTACGACATCGGTGGCGACCATCAAAGGTCCCTCGAAATCATATCGGGTCCAGGCGATCCGGGTCACGCTGCCGATCGTTACCGACAACACCAACACGATCGGCAAGGTCACCGCGAGAAAGCGGCGAAGCGTCATCCGGGTTTAGGCGGCTGCTTTGAACACGATGCTGGCGTTGGTGCCGCCAAAACCGAAGCTGTTGGATAGCGCCATGTTGATCTTCCGCTCCTGCGACGTATGCGCCACACGGTCGATCACGCTCGCGCGGCTCGGGTTATCGAGATTCAGGGTCGGTGGCGCCACGCCATCGCGGATGGCAAGGATCGAGAAGATCGCCTCGATCGCCCCGGCGGCGCCGAGCAGATGGCCGGTGGCCGACTTGGTGGACGACATGGCGATATCCTTGGCGGAGTCGCCGAAGAACCGTTCCACCGCCTCCAGTTCGAGGTCGTCGCCCATTGGGGTGGAGGTACCGTGCGCGTTCACATACTGGATATCGGACGGGTCCAGGCCGCCATTTTTAAGCGCGGCCTTCATGGCCCGGAACGCGCCGGCGTGGCCCTCGGCGGGCGCGGTGATGTGGTGGGCGTCGCCCGACATGCCGTAGCCGGCGATCTCGGCGTAGATCTTGGCGCCGCGCTTCTTCGCGTGCTCGTATTCTTCCAGCACCACGATGCCGGAACCCTCGCCCATCACGAAACCGTCGCGGTCACGGTCCCATGGGCGGGAGCCTTGCGCGGGCTGGTCGTTGAAGGCGGTGGACAAGGCACGGCTGGCGCAGAAGCCGGCGATGCCGATGATGTTCACGGTCGCTTCAGCGCCGCCCGCGACCATCACGTCGGCGTCGCCCAGCGCGATCAGCCGGCCGGCGTCGCCGATGGCGTGAACCCCGGTGGCGCAGGCCGTAACCACGCTGTGGTTCGGCCCGCGAAACTTATATTTTATCGACACATGGCCGGACGCGAGATTGGCGAGCGCCGACGGGATAAAGAACGGCGACAGGCGACGGGCCTTGCCTTCGTTCACCAGGATCGAAGCCTCGTAGATCGTCTGCAGGCCGCCAATGCCGGAACCGATCATCACGCCGGTGGCGCAACGGTCTTCCTCGTCCTCGGGCAGCCAGCCGGAATCCTCGACGGCTTCAGTGGCGGCGACCATTGCGAGTTGGATAAAGCGATCCATCTTCTTTTGATCCTTGACGGGGATCCATTCGGAGATGTCCAACGCCCCGTCGGCGCGCACGCCGCGAGGTACTTGTCCCGCGATCTTGGCTGGCAAGTCACTCACGTCAAAAGACTGGATGGCGGCGATGCCGGAATGCCCGGCAATCAATCGCTGCCAGACGTGCTCTACACCTACGCCCAGCGGGCATGCGATGCCCATGCCCGTTACGACAACTCGACGCATCGCTGCCATCCTGTCCTGTTGGTTACCGAACGCTGACGGCTTGCGGTTCAGGCAGCCTTCTGCTTCTCGATATAGTCGATCGCATCCTTGACGGTGCTGATCTTTTCGGCGGCGTCTTCCGGGATCTCGACCGAGAATGCTTCCTCAAAGGCCATGACCAACTCGACCGTGTCGAGGCTGTCTGCGCCGAGATCGTCGATGAACGAGGCTTCCGGTGTGACCTTGGCTTCCTCGACGCCGAGATGCTCGACGACGATCTTCTTCACTCGGTCAGCGATTTCGCTCATATCTTGGATAGCTCCTGCCTAAAGGGTTGGAGTTGCGGCACTCCGACCGGGGTCGGGCCGGATAGCACGGTTCCTCCAGAGCGCCAACCACGCGAAACTGGCCCGGGCATCACGCCATAGCCATGCCGCCATTCACATGCAACGTGGCTCCGGTTACCCAGGCTGCCTCGTCGCTGGCGAGATACACGACCGATGCCGCGATATCTTCCGGACGGCCCAACCGGCCGAGCGGAATGGCATCGCAAAGCTTGGATTTCTGCGCGTCCGAAAGCGCCTGGGTCATCGGCGTATCGATGAAGCCGGGAGCAACAATGTTGACCGTGATCCCGCGCGAGCCGACCTCCTGGGCCAGGGCCTTGCTCATGCCGACCAGCCCCGCCTTGGCCGCCGCGTAGTTGGCCTGGCCCGCGTTCCCCGTGGAGCCGACGATGGACGAGATACCGATGATCCGGCCGGCGCGGCGGCGCAGCATCCCCCGCAGTGCCGCGCGGGCGAGGCGGAACGGGGCGCTGAGATCCACATCGAGCACCGCCTGCCAATCCTCGTCTTTCATTCGCAACGCCAGCATGTCCCGCGTCAGGCCGGCGTTGTTGACCAGGATATGCAGCGGACCAGCGGCAGCCTCGGCGGCGGCTATCAATGCGTCGGCGGAGGCTGGGTCACGGAGATCGACGGCGTGGACATGGGCACGCTCGCCCAGTTCGGTGGCAAGCGCCTCCAGCGCATCGCCGCGCGTACCGGACAGTGTGACGGTGGCGCCTTGGGCGTGCAGCGCACGAGCGATCGCAGCGCCAATGCCGCCGGACGCGCCGGTCACCAGGGCGGTCTTGCCGTCCAGTCTGAACATGGGGGTCCCTACAACAGCTTGAGGAGTTGCTCGATCTCGGCCGGAGTACCGACGGAAGCAGTCGCGACATCGGGCGCGATACGCCGGACCAAGCCCGACAGCACCTTGCCCGCGCCAAGTTCGATGAAGCTGTTGATGCCAAGTTCGGTCATGGCGATAACGCTCTCGCGCCATCGCACCGTGGCCGTCACCTGCTCGACCAGCAGGCGCGCGATCTCGTCGGGGTCGGTCGCCTTGGCCGCGGAAACGTTGGCGATCAGCGGCACCAGCGGAGAGTTGGGCGGCATACGCTCCAGGGCCGCCGCCAACACCTGGGCGGCGGGGGCCATCAGCGCGCAGTGGAACGGCGCCGACACCGGCAGCAGCATGGCCCGGCGCACACCCTTGGACTTGGCAACCTCGATCGCCCGCTCGACTGCCTCGCGGTGGCCAGAGATCACCACCTGGCCGCCGCCGTTGTCGTTGGCGGGCTGCACGACCTGAAGGCCGTCAGGCCCTTCCGCTGCCTCGGCGCAGATCTCCTGTGCCAGCGCCATCTCGGCCCCGAGAAGAGCCGCCATGGCACCGTCTCCAGGTCGCACCGCCGATTGCATGGCACGCCCACGCACACGGAGCAGGGCGGCCGCCTGGGCCGGCGTGAAGGTCCCTGCGGCGGCGAGCGCGCTGTATTCCCCGAGCGAATGGCCGGCCACCACCACGGCCCGGTCAGCCAGACGGAAATTGCCCTCGGTTTCCAATACCCGCAGCACGGCGAGCGAATGGGCCAGCAGGGCGGGCTGGGTATTCTCGGTCAAGATCAGGTCTTCGCCCGGTCCCTCGAACATCAGCTTGGACAGCTTCTGTTTCAGGGTCTCGTCAATTTCCTCGAACACTTCGCGAGCGGCCGCGTGCGCGGCGGCGAGATCGCGCCCCATACCGACAGTCTGGCTGCCCTGGCCAGGAAAGATGAAGGCGTGAACGGACATAAGGCCGTGATTCCGATTGTTGGGGTCAAACGACGGGGCACGGCGCGCGACCCGCCACGTGACGGATCGGTAATACAGCGCGCGTCGCCTACTCGCGAGTCCACCACGCGTCAATGCTGGGGCCGTCAGTGCCGTGATCCGGGGTGGTAGCGGCGGGCGGATTTGAACCACCGACCAAGAGATTATGATTCTCCTGCTCTACCACTGAGCTACGCCGCCATGCCCATCGGAGGCGGCGAGATAGCGCCCTCCATGGGGGGCGTCAACCGGCGCGGGTCGCGCGGCACGGATGAACCCACCGCCGAGCACGCGTTCCCCGTCATAGAAAACGCAGGCCTGACCGGGTGCGGGCAGGGCAGGCGTGTCGAGCAGCACCTTCGCGCCCGTGCCGTCCGGCTCGACCCATGCCGCATGGGGCTCCTCGCGCGCGCGCAACTTCACGCGGCAGCGCAGGCGGGCGGGGGGCACCAGCCAGTTCACGTCGCGCAGCTCGCACGTACTCGTCCCGGAGTTGGCCGGACCCACGACGACACGGCGGCGGGCCGGGTCGAGTGACACCACCACCCTGCGCTGGCCACCCACCTGGGCGGCCGAGCCGAGGCGCTTGGCCTGGCCCACGGTGTAATGCGCGATGCCGTCATGGCGGCCCAGCACGGTGCCATCGACGGCGACGATTTCGCCCGGCTCGGCGGCGTCCGGACGCAGCCGGGCCACGATATCGGCGTAGCTTCCGGTGGGCACGAAGCAGATGTCCTGGCTGTCCGGCTTGGCGGCGACCGCGATGCCGAGGCGGGTCGCCGCGGCGCGCACCATCGCCTTGTCCGCCATATCGCCGAGCGGGAACATCGAACGGGCGAGCTGGGCCTGGGTCGTGGCGAACAGGAACCAGCTCTGATCGCGCGCGGGGTCGGTGGCGCGGTGCAGTTCCGGCCCATCGGGACCTTCCACGCGGCGAACGTAATGGCCGGTCGCCAGCCGTTCGGCGCCCAGGTCGGCGGCGAGCGCCATGAGGTCGGTGAACTTAACCGTCTGGTTGCAGCGCACGCAGGGCACCGGGGTCTCGCCGGCCGCATAGCTGTCGGCGAACTCGCCGATGACTGCGGCGCGAAAGCGGGCTTCGGCGTCGATCACGTAATGCGGGATGCCGAGATGGTCGGCCACGCGGGCGGCGTCATGGATATCCTGGCCCGCACAGCATGCGCCCTTACGGCCGATGGCCTCGCCATGGTCGTACAACTGTAAGGTGGCACCGATGACTTCGTGCCCCTGCTCGACCAGCAACCCTGCGACGGTGCTGCTGTCCACCCCTCCGGACATGGCGACGAGAACGCGCATGACGCCGCTGCGCTATCCGGCCTGAAGGTTGCGTGTGCCGGCAGGCAGGCGGACCACAAGGCCGTCCAACTTCTCGGTCATCACGATCTGGCATCCGAGGCGGGAGGTTTTTTCCAGGCCGAATGCCAAATCAAGCATGTCTTCCTCGTCCTCGGTCGGCTCGGCCAACTTGGCGAACCAGGCAGGGTCCACGATCACATGGCAGGTCGAGCAGGCGAGCGAACCCTCGCACGCGCCTTCGATATCTACGCCATGCTTGTGGGCGACCTCAAGTACGGACAGCCCGAGCGGGGCGTCGACCTCGCGGCGTGTGTTATCGCGCTCGATGAAAATCATCTTGGGCATATTCGGGTCAGGCCTCGACAAGAATGGCGGCAGACGCCGCATGGGCCTCCACCAACAGGGCGGCGGCGGAATCGATATCGGCGGCGGAGGTAAAGCGTCCGATGCCAATACGCAAGGTGCGTGCCGCAGCGGCATTGGACAGGCCAAGAGCGCGCAGCACGTAGGATGGCTCGATCGTGGCGGAGGAGCAGGCCGAACCCGTCGAGACACAGAGATCGGCGGATGCGCGCATCAGGTCGAGCGCCGAGGCGGCGGGGAAGGTGAGGTTGAGGTTGCCGGGGATGCGCGCGTCGGCGTCGCCGTTCAGCGCGATGCCGGGCACCAGGCGGCGCAGCCGGTCGAGCATGCGGTCGCGCAGGGCGGCGATACGGCGCTCATCCCCGGCCATCTCGGCGACGGCAATCCGGCACGCC
>JANXXW010000568.1 GCA_025350425.1 Rhodospirillales bacterium | reverse complement strand
GCTTTGCCCTGGTGGTAATGCTCATGGTCTTCGCCACCGGCAACGATTTGCTGCAGGTGTTTCGGAATTTCATGGGTTAGTCCTGGGTCGGGCGGCGGACCGACCGACTGCGCAGGAACACACGTGGACCATGGCTGCCGGTCGCTTCATTACGTTCGAGGGCGGCGAGGGGGCCGGCAAGACCACGCAGATGCGCAGCTTGGCAGCGTATCTGGAGGGCAGGGGCGTTCGCGTGACAACAACGCGCTCAAGTTCTCGGTCACGCCCGCAGACGCCGTTGCGGCCCTGCTGCAACCCGGACGCCCCGGCTACATGCAGCCGATGCGCGCCACCAAGGAGGCGTTCGACGATGTCCGGATGCACCAGTTGGCCGTGATGGCCGGCGTGCAGGCGGCGCTGTTCAATCTGCTGAAGACGTTCGATCCGGTGGCGCTGGAGGGGCGGCTGCAGAAAGGTTCGGTGATCGAGAGCCTGCTGCCCGCGACGCGGCGCGCCAAGCTCTGGGAAACTTTCCGAGCCACTTACAAGGAAATTTCGCGGGACGCGGACAGCGACTTTCAGGCGGTGTTCGGCCGCGAGTTCGCCCGTGCCTACGCCGAGCAGACCGGCTCGAAATAGCCGAGCTTCAATCATAAGGATGCCCGCGACGGGCGTGCCGAAGGGACGATGACGCCATGACCGGCAAGGTTTCGACGATAGCGGCGCTGCTGGTTCTTCTGGCCGGCTGCGGCGGTCCGCCGCCCGTGCCGCCGGCGGTGGTGAACGCGACGATCACTGTGGGCGCCGATGCCAATGCTGGGCCGGATGGCAAGGGTGCGCCGGTGGCGTTGCGCTTGTATCAGTTGGTGTCGCCGGCTGGGTTCGCGGGGGCGCAGTTCTTCGCGATCTTCGACAAGGACACCGCCACGCTGAAGGACGATATCGTCAAGCGCGATGACCTTCTGCTGGCGCCTGGACAGTCCAAGAGCCTGACGCTGATGCCGGAGGACCGGGCGCATGCGATCGGGGTGTTCGCGGCCTATCGCGATTACGAACACGTCGTGTGGCACGCCGTGGTCGATATTCCCGCGCACCAGACCAGCACGTTGACCGTGAGCGCTGACAAGGCGGGGGTCATGGCGAAGATCGAACCCGTAAAACCGGCGAAGTAGGCGGGCGCGGGAAATGAGCGACGATCCGTTCGCCGATCTTTCGGATATCGACAGGACGGTCATCCGACCTCGGCCGGGCGGGCGTGCCGGAGGCGCCGCCCGAGCGGGAGGCTCCGGCGGAGCGGCGCCGGACATGACTCCGCGCGGGCTGGACGACAGCCTGCCGCTGGTTGGTGTCAACCCGCTGATCAAGGCTGCTTCGCCCCTGCTCGCGGCGCTGGTGCGCCTGCGCGGGCGGGTGCAGCATCCCGACCCCGACGGGCTGCGGCGCGGCATCGCAGAGGCGATGCGGCAGTTCGAGCAGCGGGCGCTGACGACGGGTATGGACACGAAGTCGCTGCGGGCGGCGCGTTACGCGCTGTGCGCGACGTTCGACGATCTGGTGCTGAGTACGCCGTGGGGCAGCCATAGCGCGTGGACCACGCAGAGCCTTACGAGCATGTTCCACAACGAGGTGTCAGGCGGCGAACGCTTCTTCGACATCCTGGAGCAGATGCAGCAGGAACTCGGCCGCCACGGCGACGTGGTCGAACTGATGTTCCTGTGTCTTTCGCTGGGGTTCGAGGGACGCTACCGCGTGCTGCCGCGGGGCGCCGCGACGCTGGCGGAGTTGCGCGACAATCTGTTTCGCGTGCTGCGGCAACGCCGGCCCGAGTTTGAGCGGGAGCTGTCGCCGCATTGGCGCGGCGTCGGTACCGGGTATGACGGGTTGGGGCACCGGATTCCGCTCTGGGTGGTCGGTGTCGCCGGCGTGTCGCTGGCCGCGGTGATCTATCTCGGCTTCAACCTGCTTTTGGGGGCCGCGTCGGATACCACTTTCGCCCGCCTCGCCGGGCTGCCGCCGACCGGCCCGGTGATCATCACGCGCGCCGCCGCCGCAAAGCCGCCGCCGCCGCCCGCGCCGGTTATCGTCGACGCCGGCAGCAGCGCCACCCGACTGCGCACATTCCTGGCGCCCGAGATCAAACAGGGGCTGGTGGAGGTGTTGGAGGACCCGCAAACGATTACCGTGCGGATCGCCAACCGCAACATGTTCGGCTCCGGCGAGGCGACGTTGAACAGCGGCTACGGGCCGTTGCTTGATCGGATCGGCCTCGGATTGCAGGGTGAGCCCGGCAAGGTGCTGGTCATCGGTCATACGGACAACCAGCCGATCCGCACCGCGCGTTTCCCGTCCAACTGGCAGCTTTCGACCGCGCGGGCCGAGACGGTGGCGCGGGTGGTCGGCGCCAAGCTGTCCGACCAGGGCCGCATCCGCTCGGAGGGCCACGCCGACAACGATCCAATCGCGCCGAACACGACGCCGGATGGCAGGCAGCAGAACCGCCGGACCGACATCGTGCTGATCAAGCCGCCGGCACCCCCATG
>JANXXW010000371.1 GCA_025350425.1 Rhodospirillales bacterium | reverse complement strand
GCCCTTGACCCCGGCGCCATAGCGCAGCGGGCTGAGCGATAGGCGGGCCGCCGCGTAGTAAGGTGCCAAGTCGGGCACGTAGCCGGTGATCTCGCCGCCGCCGACGTCGAGATCACCGGCTACGTGCCCGACTTGGCACCTTACTACGCGGCGGCCCGCCTATCGCTCAGCCCGCTGCGCTATGGCGCCGGGGTCAAGGGCAAGGTGGTCGGAAGCCTGCAGGCAGGAGTACCCGTCGTCACCACACTGATCGGCAGCGAGGGCATTGGCCTGCGCGACGGGATCGAAGCGCTCATCGGATCGACCGCCAGCGAGATCGCGGAGTGTGCGATCCGGCTGTTCGAGGATGCCGAGCTTTGCGCCCGCTTAGCGGCGGCGGGTGAAGCGGTGGTACGCGAGAGATTTTCTGTAGCCGGGGCCACCCAGACGATGCGGGAATTGTTTGGGATCAGCTAACCGTCTCAGATCGTCGCCCTAGAACGGTATTTCGTCGTCCAAATCCCCGCCACGAGGCGCATCCCATTGTGGCCCGCCGCCGCCGGTGGCGGCGCCTGAACGTGCTGGCTGACGTGCAGGCGCTGCCGCACGCTCACGCGGCTGATAGCCGCCAGCATCGCTTTCGCCTGCGCCGCCGCTGCGCGTGTCGAGCATGGTCAATTCACCCTTGAATTTCCCGATCACAATCTCGGTCGAAAACTTTTCCTGACCGGACTGGTCGGTCCATTTCCGGGTCTGAAGCGCGCCTTCCACATAGACTTTGGCGCCCTTCTTCACGTATTTCTCGACCACGTCGGCGATGCGGTCGTTGAACACCACAATACGGTGCCATTCGGTACGCTCCTTGCGCTCCCCGCTGGCGCGGTCGTTCCAGGACTCGCTGGTCGCAATCGAGAAATTGACCACCTTCTCGCCGCTAGGCAGGGTACGGACTTCGGGATCCTTCCCGAGATTGCCGACCAAGATCACCTTGTTAATGCTACCAGCCATTATGGCTCACTCCTTACCTGCCCGTCCGGGTTGCTGACCCTAGCGTCTGTCCCGCGTCTGGGACAGGGTTCAGTTCAACGCCGGGGTTTCACGTCGGTCACTAGTTGCCATATAGGTCGGATACCGACCGAACAAAACATCCACCCCGGGAAAACCCCTCTATGGCTGGCAACTCGATTCATGTTCGTGGCGCGCGCGAGCACAATCTCAAAAACGTCGACGTGGAGATCCCGCGCGATAGCCTGACGGTCATTACCGGTCTCTCTGGATCAGGCAAATCCTCGCTAGCTTTTGATACAATCTACGCCGAGGGGCAGCGGCGTTACGTGGAGAGCCTATCCGCCTATGCCCGCCAGTTCCTTGAACTGATGGGAAAGCCGGACGTGGACAGCATCGAGGGGCTGTCTCCTGCCATATCAATCGAGCAGAAGACCACGAGTCGCAACCCGCGCTCCACCGTGGGCACGGTCACCGAGATCCACGATTACATGCGCCTGCTGTGGGCGCGGGTTGGAGTGCCCTATTCGCCTACGACCGGGTTGCCGATCGAGGCGCAGACCGTAAGCCAGATGGTGGATCGGACCATGGCGATGCCTGAGGGCACGCGTTTGTTGCTGCTGGCGCCGGTGGTGCGGGACCGTAAGGGTGAGTATCGCAAGGAACTGGCCGATCTTCAGCGGCGCGGGTTCACCCGGGTCAAGATCGACGGCAAGCTGATGGAAATCGGCGAGGTTCCAGCGCTCAACCGCAAGCTGAAGCATGAGATCGAGGCGGTGGTCGATCGTGTCGTGGTGCGCGATGGCATCCAGTCCCGCCTGGCGGACAGTTTCGAGTCGGCGCTCGCGATGTCCGACGGCATCGTCTATGCCGAGAACGCCGACGACGCCAAGCGCACCGTGTTCAGCAGCAAGTTCGCCTGCCCGGTCAGTGGCTTCACCATCGAGGAGATCGAGCCACGGCTGTTCAGCTTCAACAGCCCGCACGGTGCGTGCCCCGCCTGTGATGGTCTCGGCTTGGAGACGTTCTTCGATCCGGCGCTGGTAGTGCCCGACGAGCGGGTATCGCTGGCCGAAGGGGCGGTGGCTCCGTGGAACAACTCGCAAAGCCCTTTTTACGACCAGACGCTGCAAAGTCTCGCGCGCCATTTCAAGGTAACGACGCGTACTCCGTGGAAGGATCTGCCCGAACCCGCGCGGCTCGGTATCCTGATGGGCACCGGGGACGAGCAGATCGAGATGTCCTACAAGGACGGAGTGCGCGCCTACTCGGTCAAGAAGGCGTTCGAAGGAGTGGTGAAGAACCTCGAGCGTCGCTGGCAAGAGACGGATAGCGCTTGGGTGAGGGAGGAAATGAGCCGCTACCAGGCGGAAAAGCCCTGCACCGTCTGCAATGGCGCGCGGCTGAAGCCCGAGGCCCTTTCGGTAAGGGTGGGCGGGAAGAACATCTCGGAGGCTTCCGAACTGTCGATCCGGCGCGCGCGCGAATGGTTTGCGACGGTGCTGCCGACGCTCACGCCGCAACGGGCCGAGATCGCGCGACGCATCCTTCGGGAGGTCGAAGACCGGTTGCAGTTTCTCAACGACGTTGGGTTGGATTACCTCACGCTGGCACGCGGTTCAGCGACCCTTTCGGGCGGGGAGAGCCAGCGTATCCGGCTCGCCAGCCAGATCGGCTCCGGGCTGACGGGCGTGCTTTACGTGCTGGACGAGCCGTCGATCGGGCTGCATCAGCGTGACAACGAGCGCCTGCTCGGAACGCTCCGGCGCCTGAAGGCACTGGGAAATACCGTATTGGTGGTGGAGCATGACGAGGACGCGATACGGGCGGCGGATTACCTGATCGATATGGGGCCAGCGGCCGGGATCAACGGCGGACACGTGATCGCCAAGGGCACGCCGGCGGAAGTGGAAGCCAACCCAGCCTCGCTGACGGGCGACTATCTTTCCGGACGAAAGCGCATCGAGGTGCCGGCAACACGCCGACCGGCCGCTCAGGATCGCGCGGTGAAGGTGATCGGGGCGCGGGGCAACAACCTTAAAAACGTGGCCGCGAGCTTTCCGCTGGGCACCTTCACCTGCGTCAGCGGCGTTTCAGGTGGTGGTAAGTCCACCCTGGTCATCGACACGCTGTACAAGGCAGCGTCGCGCAGCCTGATGGGATCAGGCGAGGTGCCCTCTCCGCATGACCGGATCGAGGGACTGGACCAGCTCGACAAGATCATCGACATCGATCAGTCCCCGATCGGACGCACCCCGCGCAGCAATCCCGCCACTTACACCGATCTGTTTGCGCCAATCCGCGACTGGTTCGCCGAACTGCCGGAAAGCCGGGCGCGTGGCTACAAGCCGGGGCGGTTCAGCTTCAACGTCAAGGGCGGCCGATGCGAGGCGTGCCAGGGTGATGGCGTGCTGAAGATCGAGATGCACTTCCTGCCCGATGTCTTTGTCACCTGCGACACCTGCAAGGGCCGCCGGTACAACCGCGAGACGCTGGAAGTGAAGTTCCGTGACAAATCCATCGCCGAAGTGCTGGCGATGACGGTGGACGAGGCGGTGCCATATTTTTCGGCAGCGACGCGCATCTACGACCGGCTGAAGATATTGCAGCAGGTTGGGCTGGGCTACATCAGCCTCGGGCAGCAGGCGACGACGCTGTCCGGCGGGGAAGCGCAGCGGATCAAGCTCTCGAAGGAGTTAGCACGGCGTGCGACCGGAAGGACGCTGTATATCCTGGACGAGCCGACCACCGGCCTGCATTTCGAGGATGTCCGCAAGTTGCTGGAGGTCCTGCACGCGCTGGTGGACCAGGGCAACACCGTGGTTGTGATCGAGCACAATCTCGAGGTCATCAAGACGGCCGACTGGGTGCTGGACCTCGGCCCGGAAGGCGGCGATGGCGGCGGACAGATCATTGCGGCGGGAACGCCGGAGCAGGTTGCAAAAACGCCGGCCAGCTTCACCGGAC
>JANXXW010000361.1 GCA_025350425.1 Rhodospirillales bacterium | reverse complement strand
CAACATCATCACCGGCAACAACTACTGGTCGGTCAACACCTCGGGCCTTGGTCCCGCACTGGTGTTATTCACAATCTTCACCCTCGCGTTCTTGTGTTGGGCTACGCTACTGCAAAGCGTGCTGCAGCTTTGGCTGGCGGTGTCGCTATTCCTTCTGATCCTGGACCTGGTCGTCACCGAGTTGGGCGGCGGGCGAGGCACCAACGGGTGGTTCATCGGCCGGGGTGAGGCGCTGTTCGCGGCCTTGGTCGTGCTGGGCGTCTATCTGTGGGAATTCAGTCGGCTGTGGAACCAGGCACTTGCCCAAGCCGCGGTCGCCCGGCAAAATCTGGAAATTGCACTCGACGCGGCCGGCATGGTGGATTTCGATCTCCATCTCGCCAGCGACACATCGAGACGGACGTGGCGGCACGATCAGTTCTTCGGTTATTCCGGGCTTGAGCCGACCTGGGGCTGGGCGCGGACACTGGAGCATGTCGTGCCTGAGGATCGCTCCATCGCGGCAAACGCCTTCGAAGCGGCGCTGAGCAGCGGCAGGCTCGAGTTCGAATGCCGCATCCGACGGTCCTGCGATGGCGTGGTGCGGTGGATCGCAATGCACGGCAGGACCACCTTCGATTCGTTCGGCCAACCTATCGCCGTGGCGGGATGTCTGATGGATGTCACGGAACGCAGGCAGTCGGAGGGGCGTCTGCGGGAAGCCGAGCGCATGGAAGCGGTCGGCCAGTTGACGGGCGGCCTGGCACACGATTTCAACAACCTGCTCACGGTGATCCTGGGCAACCTCGAAATGATCGCCAAGCGCCCTGACGAAACAGCCCGGGTCGAACGCCTGGCGACGAGCGCCTTCGCCGCCGGCCGCCGTGGGGCGGAGATAACCGACCGTCTGCTCTCGTTCTCCAGACGGCAGATGCTGTCTCCCGTGACCTCGGATTTGAACAAGCTCATCACCGAACTCCTGCCGCTCGTAAAGACTACCGTCGGGGAGGCCGTTTCGGTGGAGACGGAACTTGATATGCAGCTTGAACCTGGCTTCATCGACCATGGCCAACTCCAGGCGGCGATCTTGAACCTCGCCGGGAACGCCCGGGACGCCATGCCGAACGGTGGCCATTTAACGATCCGGACCCGCAATCTGATGCTCGGTCACTCGAATGCGTCGTCCCTGCCGAACGAGAAGCTCGGCGACTACCTGCATCTGTCCGTGTCGGACACCGGTTGCGGCATGGATGCCGCGTCGGCGGCTCGCGCCTTCGAACCGTTTTTCACCACCAAGGATATCGGCAAGGGTAACGGTCTCGGATTGAGCCAGGTCTACGGGTTCATTCGGCAGGCAGGCGGTTTTTGCCGGTTGGCCAGTTCGCCCGGCCAGGGATGCGTGGTCGATCTGTATTTGCCGAAGTCGCTGGACCTTGTTCTCTCGCATTCCAGGGGAGCATTCGTCGTTCCACTTCAGCAGGCCGAGAATGGCGAGGTCGTGCTGATCGTGGAGAACGAAGACACCGTTCGCGAAACAGCGGCTGAATGCCTGGCGGCCCTCGGATATGGTGTATTGCTGGCGCCGGACGCACGCACCGCCCTCGAAATTCTCCACGGCCCCAAGCGGGTCGACATCGTGTTCTCGGATGTCGTCATGGCTGGGGGAATGGACGGTATTCAGCTTGCGATGGAAGCCAAAAAAGTGCGGCCGAACCTGCGTATCCTGCTTACATCCGGCTACACCGCGCTTGTGGCCGATGGCGTGCCTGAGAAGCCGGACGGGGTGCGATACCTGAAGAAACCCTATCTCACCGGAGATCTGTCGAGGCAATTGCGGTTTTGATCCCTCGACGCGGCCTGGTGCACTGTCTCGACTGACCAGGACGCAATCCTCTCTGTCCATCAAGTAAGGCGTCGTTCCTCAGATCTTGCAGTCGATAAAGGCCAGTTTGGAGGCGACGTAGCCGTCACGTTGTCCCAAGCCAGGTTCTCCCGCCGCGAACCAATAACCTGCTTGGACGAACCCGCCACGGCGCGTAGCCTCATCTGCGACGCAGGCGGCATGTATCCTTGTCGCATCCAGACAAGCCGTACATCCCTGATCGGAACAAAGTGGCCCCTATGGACAGGTTCTCTCTCGCCAAATTGCTGCGCCAGGGCTTCGCTGGCCAAACCGGCTGGGGCGCCCAGTGGCGCGCGCCCGAACGTCCCGAAGCCGCCTACGACGTTGTCATAGTCGGCGGCGGCGGGCATGGGCTGGCGACGGCCTACTATCTCGCCAAGGAACACAACATCCGCCGCGTGGCGGTGATCGAGCGCGGCTGGATCGGCGGGGGCAACACCGGACGCAACACCACCATCATCCGCTCGAACTACCTGATGCCCGAGAGCGCGGCGCTCTACGACCATTCCGTGAAGCTGTGGGAAACACTGTCGCAGCAACTCAACTACAACGTCATGTATTCCCCGCGCGGCGTGCTGATGCTGGCGCACAACGTCCATGACGTGCAGAGCGCGATGCGCCACATCCACGCCAACCGCCTGGCGGGCGTGGACAACGAGTGGCTCGATCCGGCCCAGGTTAAGGCGTTCTGCCCGCCCCTCAACGTCGGCGGCCCGTTGCGCTACCCCATCCTCGGCGGCGCCTTGCAGCGGCGCGGCGGCACCGCCCGGCATGACGCGGTGGCCTGGGGCTTCGCCCGCGCGGCCTCGGCACTGGGCGTGGACATCGTGCAGAATTGTGCCGTCACAGGCCTCAAGCGCGACGCCACCGGCGCGATCTCCGGCGTCGAGACGACACGCGGTGATATCGCGTGCAAGAAGGTCGGCGTTGTCGCGGCGGGTCATACCAGCGTGGTCATGGCGATGGCCGGCGTGCGGATGCCGCTCGAAAGCTACCCCTTGCAGGCCCTGGTGTCCGAGCCGGTGAAGCCCGCCTTTCCCTGCGTGGTCATGTCCAACACGATCCACGCCTACATCAGCCAGTCCGACAAGGGCGAAATGGTGATCGGCGCCGGCACCGACGCCTACACCTCCTACAGCCAGACCGGCGGGCTGCACATCGCGACCCAGACGCTCGATGCGATCTGCGAACTGGTCCCGCAATTCCGCCGCCTGCGAATGCTGCGCAACTGGGGCGGTATCGTGGACCTCTCGCCCGACCGCTCGCCGATCCTGAGCAAGACCGACGTGGCCGGCCTTTATGTGAACAGCGGTTGGGGCACCGGCGGCTTCAAGGCGACGCCCGGTTCTGGCAACGTCTTCGCCCACACCATTGCACACGACGAACCCCACCCGATCAACGCCCCGTTCAGCCTGGCCCGCTTCGATACCGGCTTGCTGATCGACGAAGCTGCCGCCGCGGCGGTGGCGCACTGATCATGAAACTCATCCCCTGCCCCATCTGCGGCGAGCGCGCCGAGATCGAATTCACGTATGGCGGCCAGGCTGGCCTGACGCGCCCCGCCGACCCCGCCGCAACCACCGAGGCGGAATGGGGCGCCTTCCTCTACGCCCGGGAAAACCCGAAAGGTATGCATCGCGAGCGCTGGCGACACATCCATGGCTGCGGCCAGTTCTTCAACCTGACGCGCGACACCGTCACCGATCGGTTCATCCCATGAGGTTCACCTTCGACGGCGCTGACTACGACGCCCGCCCGGGTGACACGCTCGCCGCCGCATTGCTGCGGAACAAAATCCACCTCATGGGCCGCTCCTTCAAGTACCACCGCCCACGCGGCGTGCTGGCTTCCGGTGCCGAGGAGCCGAACGCGCTGGTGGAAATCGATCGCGGCGGCGCGCGACGGACGCCGAACCTGCGCGCCACCGTGGTCGAGGTGTTCGACGGCATGGTCGCCCGCAGCCAGAATCGCACCCCGTCGCTGCGCTTCGACATCGGCGCTGTAAACGACCTGCTCGCGCCGTTCCTGCCGGCCGGCTTCTACTACAAGACATTCATGTGGCCCGTCGGCGCGTGGGCCAGGCTCTACGAACCCATGATCCGCCGCGCCGCCGGCCTGGGCCGCGCGCCCGAACTCGCCGACACCGACCGCTACACCCAGCGCTTCGCCCATTGCGACGTGCTGGTAATCGGCAGCGGCCCCGCCGGCCTCGCGGCCGCGACCGAAGCCGCAGCCACCGGAATCCGTGTGATTCTATGCGACGAGCAGGCGGCCTTCGGCGGCAGCCTGCTTTCCGACCCATCCGAGGCCCTGGCCACCCAGCTCGCCGCCCTGTTCGCCAACCCGCGCGTCACCATGCTCTCCCGCACGACGGCTTTCGGCATCTACGGCGACAACCTCGTCGGCCTAGCTGAGCGCGTGACCGACCACCTGCCCGACCCCCACCCGGCCCTCCCGCGTGAGCGCCTATGGCAAGTCCGCGCCAAACGGATTGTGGTTGCCGCCGGAGCCATTGAGCGCCCGCTGGTATTCCCCGGCAACGACCGCCCCGGCATCATGCTGGGCGACGCGGCCCGCATTTTCGCCCGCCGCTACGGCGCCAATCCCGGCACCAACGCCGTTGTCGTCACCGCCTGCGACACCGGCGCCGACGTGGCCCGCGACCTCGCCGCATCCGGCATCGTCATCGCCCGTCTGGTGGACCTCCGCGAGGGCTTCCGCGTAACTGGCACCCATGGCCGCCTCCGCGTCTCGTCCATCGAGATCGACCGTGGCGGCACACGCGAGACAATCGCCTGCGACTTCGTCGCGATGTGCGGCGGCTGGACGCCGTCGATCCACCTCTATTCCCAGGCCGGTGGAAAGCCCCGCTTCGACCCCGGGATCGGCGCCTTCGTGCCCGGCACCGAGGTTACCGGCCTCACCTGCGTCGGCGCCTGCGCGGGCGATATGCCGCCCGCCTACCGCGCCGGCGTCGCGCCCGTGAACGCGGAAGGCCGCGCCTTCGTCGATTGGCAGAACGATGTCACCGCCAAGGACCTCAAGCTCGCCACTCGCGAAGGCTTCCGCTCCATCGAGCACGTCAAGCGCTACACCACTACCGGCATGGCGACGGACCAGGGCAAGACCTCCAATATCAACGCCCTCGGCATCGTCGCCGGCGCGCTCGGCGCCACCATCCCTGAAATCGGCCTCACCACCTTCCGCACCCCCTACACCCCCGTCACCTTCGGCACGCTGGCGGGCCTCTCGCGCGGCGACCTGTTCGACCCGGTCCGCACCACGCCGATGCACGAATGGGAAATGGCGCGAGGTGCCGTGTTCGAGGATGTCGGCGCTTGGAAACGCGCCCGGTATTACCCCCGCCAAGGCGAGGACATGCACACCGCCGTGGCCCGCGAATGCCGTCTGGTGCGCGACACGGTCGGCATGTTCGACGCCTCCACACTCGGCAAGATCGAGGTCGTCGGCCCCGACGCTGCCGAGTTCATGAACCGCGTCTATATCAATGCCTGGACCAAGCTCGCCCCCGGCCGGTGCCGCTACGGCGTGATGCTCGGCGAGAACGGCTTCGTCATGGATGACGGCGTCGTCGGCCGCCTCGCGCAAGACCGTTTCCACGTCACAACCACCACCGGCGGCGCGGCACGCGTGCTCGCCTTCATGGAGGACTACCGGCAAACCGAGTGGCCCGAACTCCGCGTCTGGCTCACCTCCGCAACCGAACAATGGGCCGTCATCGCCGTCCAAGGCCCCCGCGCCCGCGATGTGCTGATGCCACTGGTCGACGGTCAGGACATCTCCGCCGTCGCCATGCCGCATATGAGTGTGGTCGAGGGCACCATGCTCGGTATCGAAATGCGCCTGTTCCGCGTCAGCTTCTCGGGCGAACTCGGCTTCGAGGTGAATGTTCCCGCCGATTACGGCCACGCCATCTGGGAAGCGATCTGGGACCGCGTCCAGGTCTATGAGGGTGGCGCCTACGGCACCGAGGCGATGCACGTGCTACGCGCCGAGAAAGGCTTTATCATCGTCGGCCAGGAAACCGACGGCACCGTCACCCCCGACGATGTCGGCCTCGGCTGGGCCATCGGCAAAGCTAAGAAAGACTTCATCGGCAAGCGCTCGCTGACCCGCTCCGGCATGACCGGCCCGCGCCGTCAACTCGTCGGTCTGCGCACCGACGATCCCGCGACGGTGCTGGAGGAAGGCGCCCAGATCACCGCCACCATCGAGGACCGCCGCCCGCTCGGCCACGTCACGTCCGCCTACGGCGGCACCACAGTCGGACACTCCATCGCGCTCGCCATGATCGAGGACGGGCGCGCCCGTGTCGGCGCAACCCTACAAGTTCGTATGCCCAACGGTGCCATCCCGGTTCACGTCACCGCCCCCGTGTTTTACGACCCCGAAGGAGCGCGCCTCGATGCCTGACGCCCTGTTGCCACTGGGCCTCCTCCAGCGCCGTGGCCCGCTGGACAACGCAGCGCCGATCCCAGGCGTGAGCATCGCTCCCCCGCTGCGTCGCGTCAGCCTGCACAGCGACCTCTCGTTCTACGCCGGCATCGCCCTGCCCCGCACGCCCCTGCGCGCCGTCGTGTCCGATAACACCGCGATCTTGTGGCTTGGTCCCGAGGAATGGCTGGTGCTGGCCCCTGAGCGCGATCCCGTCACATACGGCTACGGCTCCGTGGTGGACGTCAGCCACCGCCAGATCGGCCTGGAGATTACCGGTCCGAACGCCGCCACGCTGCTGAACGCCGCCTGCCCGCTCGACCTTGCCCTCACGGCCTTCCCCGTCGGCGCTTGCACCCGCACCGTGTTCGCCAAAGCCCAGATCGTGTTGTGGCGCCGCGCCGAGCATCGCTTCCACATCGATGTCGCCCGCTCCTTCGCCGCCTACGTCCATGCGATGCTGCGCGAGGCGGCGATGGAGTTTTCTGCCACGGTTTGATGGCGACAGCCCTTCAGGTGCAATCGTCGGGCACCAGGATCGTCGCCGGCACAGGGGTAGGGCGGTGGCGCACGGCTTGTTTGGCTCACCCCTTCCCAAACACCCGCGCGATCATTCCGCCAGCCCGCGTCGACCGCGCCACCTCCTTCAGCCCCGGCCAGTCGGCGTAGTTGATGCGGCTTTCCTCTTCGAGCGTCAGCGGCGGGCGTGGCAATTTGCGGCGGCGGGCCACGATGCTGGTGTGGTAATGCGGCAGGATGCCGTGTTTGGTCAGCATTTGCTCCAGCAGGATAATGAGCCGGGCAATGGTCTGGTCCTTCGGATCCTCCCAGTCGAAATTGGGCAGGATACCGGTGAAGAAGGGGCGCATCACCGTGCCGCCGTAATCGACGCGGTGGATCACGTCGAAATACTGGTAGGTAAGCGGCAGGATGCGGGAGGCATGCACACCCTCCGAAGGATCGTGCTCCATCATGAATTCGAGCGACGGGATCGGCACGTGCTGCCGCGTGTGCTTCGCCAGCACGTCCCATCGGTAGCGCGGCGCGAGACAGGCGTCGATCGCGTTCAGGATCGCCATCACCTCGGGTTCGTAGATGTGGTGATCAGGACCGATATACTCGTCATAGATCAGCAATCCGCCCGGTTTCAGCACACGGTGCATCAGCGAGAACATGGCTTCGATCCGGTCGAAATGATGGATCGCGGCTTGCACGAACACCACATCGAACGTGGCCGAGGGCAGGTTCTCCTCCAGCACGTCTCCCGCGCGCAGATCCAGGCGCGCCGCGTAATCCTTGTCGCGGACCCGCTCGCGGGCGGCCTCGATGGCGGTCGACGACATCTCGTAGGCGGTGATGTGGCGCGCGAAGTCCTGGCTGACGAGGTGCTCCTCCACCCAGGCCATCCCGACGCCGATCGCCAGCATCCGGTCGGGCGGCGGCGTCAGGAACTCGCGCCCGAGGTGGTCGATGATCCAGCCGTCCTCGGAGCCGGTAGTGGGCATCGCGATAGCATGCCGGTAGAGGAATTTGTGCTGCGTGAAGTCGACCGGGTCGCCTTCGATGACTATCTTGGCGCCCACATGGTCGCCCGCCTCGTAGCGCTGGTCCCAGATCGATGTGGCGTCCACCGCCGGCTTATCCGTCATCGTCCCGCTCCGACCTTGTTGGCGGCTGTGTAAGGATGCAGCCCAGGGGGTAGCAGGCCCGGCTACGAGCTTGCTAGGGTTTTAACCATGGATACTCTCGAAGACCTCTCGCTCTCACGCCGGGTGGACCGGCTGCTGCAACCCTGGCGCGACAAGCCGGGACCGGGCGTCACCATCGGTGTCTCCCGCGACGGCGCGATGCTCCTGCACCGCAGCGCCGGGCTTGCCAGCATCGGACTCGGCGTGCCGATCGGCCCGGACACCACGTTCCGTATTGCTTCAGTGAGCAAGCAGTTTACCTGCGCCGCGATCCTGCTACTGGCCGCCGAGGGCAAGCTCGGCGTGGAGGACCTGGTCCACGACCATCTGCCCGACCTGCCCGACACCGGCCATGGCGCCACTGTCGCCCACCTCATGCACAACAGCGCGGGGATACGCGACATGTTCGAGATCCTGCGCCTCGGCGGCTCCGATCTCGGC
>JANXXW010000355.1 GCA_025350425.1 Rhodospirillales bacterium | reverse complement strand
GGGCGCGTCGGCGCGGGTCGAACCTGCGTCGGGCGTGGGGCCGCAGGCCGTGGAGCAACACCGCCTTGCGCCGGTCGCTGGTTCGGGATGAAGAAATCGTTGCCTTGCGCCATTACGGGAGACGCCAGGGGAACAGTAAGGGCCACCACGCAGGCGGCGGCAATCAAGCGGATCATACTCTTAAAACCTTGTGCCGAAACCGAATCGGAAGACTTGGGACTTGTCGTATTTCTTTTTCACGACCGGATCGGCGATGTCGATGTTGACGAGGCCGAATGGCGTCTTCCACGCGATGCCGACACCGACGCCCACACGAGGCCCGCCGTAGTTGGCGATCGGAACGCCGACGCCGCTCACCGTAAGCTTGCTATACTGCGACAATCCACCGACATCGGCGAAAGCGCGGCCGCTGATTCCAAGATCAGGCGATAGCGGCAACGGGAAATGAAGCTCGGTCGATTGCGTGTAGATCAAGCGACCGCCGATGCTGTCGCTGTTGCTGTTGACGCCTGGGGAAATGACAGATGGGATGGTATGCGGACCTGCACCGCCCGATTGGAATCCGCGAAGGTTGTCACCACCGAGGAAGAAGCGATCGATGATCTTCTCCTGTCGGCCGGTGTTGAACAGGTAACCCGCGCCGGCCGATATCGCAAAACCCCAGTCGCTGTTGCCGCTCAAGCTATCGAGCGGGATGAAATAGGTCCCGTCGAGCTTGGTCCGGATATAGCGCGCATCGCCGCCGAGACCCGCGAAGTCCGTGCCGCCACGGATGATGAAGCCGGTATGCGGCTCGATGCGACTGTCGCGATAATCCAGCGTCAGGGTCTGCCCGGCCTGGGACAGCAGGGATTTTCCCGCTTCGTCCTGCACGTAAAGGCTGGCCGTGCTGGCAACGTTGAACACGTTTCGCTGAATGAGCGAATAGGTAAGTGACTGACGCAGGTGCGAGTTGAATTCGTAGCCTGCGCGAAAGGCTATGCCTGTACGGCTTTCGCTGTACTGTGCGATATCCTGGTTGTTGGTTTGGGTTCGGAATAAGTCGAACCCGGCGACGATATTGCGATCCAGGAAATAAGGGTCGGTGACGGACAGCGTGATTTCGCTGCGCCGCTGCGCCAGCACACCGTTCAGGCCGGCGTCGATGCCGGTACCGATAAGGTTCTTTTCATGCAGACCAGCGCTCAACAAGGCACCCGCGTCCGTTGAGTAGCCGCCGCCGATGGTAAGCTCACCGGTGGCCTTTTCCAGAACGTCGGTGGTCACCACGGTTTTGTCCGGTGCGGAACCGGGCGAATTATTGACCACGACGGTGTTGAAGTAACCCAGATCCTGTAAACGCTGGCGAGAGCGACGTACCAGCGCTGCATTGAACGCGTCGCCTTCCGCCACGCGGAACTCACGACGAACCACCTTGTCCATGGTGCGCGTGTTACCCGTGATATCGAGCCGCTCGATGTAGACATGCGGTCCGTCAGTGACGTCGAACACGAGATCAACGGTCTTCTTGTCCTTGTTCCGCGAGATCTGCGGCTTCACTTCGACGAACGGGGCACCGTTCGCCTGCGCGTAATCCGTGATCGCCTGGACCGATCGCTCCACGGCATCACCATCGTAGAAATCGCCGAGGTCGATATCGACCAATGGCAAAGTGTCCTTGTCGGAAATGTTCTTGATCTTCGACTTGATGGTGATCTTGCCGATACGGTAACGCTCCCCCTCATCAATGGTGAAGGTCAAGAAGAACGCCGAACGATCTGCCGCCAACTCCGCATTTGCGTTGGTTATGCTTACATCGACGAAGCCACTCTTGAGATAGAAGCGGCGCAGCAATTCCTTATCGTAATTCACCCGCTCTGGATCGTAATTGTCGGACGATGACAGGAAGCGGTAGAATGCCTCCTCCCGGCTGTCGACGATTTCCCGGAGCCGCCCCTCGCTGTAGGCATGGTTGCCGATGAACGCGATCCGGCTGATCAGCGTGCTTGGTCCGTCGGCGATCTCATACACGACGTCGACGCGGTTCTGATCCAGCTTGATGATCTTGGGTTCGACATGGGCCGCAAAGTGCGCGCGCTTGGCATACAGGTCGAGAATGCGCTGCCGGTCTGCTTGCGCCAGCGCAGGCGTGAACACCGACCGTGCGCGCATTTGCACCTCAGGGCGAAGCTGTTCGTCGGTCAGCTTGTGGTTCCCCTCGAACGCAATGCGGTTCACGATCGGGTTCTCGACGACCTTCACGACCAGTGTGTTGCCGTCACGCTGGAAATTGACATCGGAAAACAGGCCGGTCGCATACAGCGCCTTGAGGCTGCGATCGAGCCGGTCAGGCTCGAACGCCTCACCCGGCGACACCAGCATGTATGACTTGATGGTGCCTTCTTCGATGCGTTGGTTTCCCTGCACACGAATAGAGGCAATCGTCCCGCCCGGGGCCTGTGTCGTCCCGCCCGGAGCCACGCGCGCCGGGCGCACGCCCTGCGCCGAAGCGGTCGCAGCAACGGAGACACAAAGCAGACAGACGGATGTCAACAATGCCGCACGCGTAAAAATCAAAGCTGGACCCCTCCACTGCGGCCTCGTCCCAAAAACCAAGACGGCTTACTGCAAGCAAGCGGACAATAGCATCAAGATCGCGTTGCGCCACCCGCCATCACCGGAACGGCCGGTCTGTTTCAGCGGCAGAACGTAATAGCCACGATTTGGCTGGGCGGTGGGTGAGAGATCGGAAGCCTAGCCGATCAGACCCACCACCCATTTGACCAGCCCCAAATGTGACAAGTCATTCCACGTGGCGAACACAAACAGGCCTGCCAGGAGCGCGAATCCGGCCCGGAATCCGTATTCGAGGGTACGTGGCGGCAACGGCCGCCCACGGATAGCCTCGGCCGCATAGAACAACAGGTGACCGCCATCCAGCACCGGAATGGGGAACAGATTGATCAGCCCGAGATTTATCGAAAGCACAGCGATGAAGGAAACCAGGCTGGCGAGCCCAAGTTGCGCCACTTGGCCCGATAGCTGCGCGATCCGCAAAGGCCCACCGAGATCGTCCGTGCCCCGCTTGCCGCTGATCATCTGGCCCACGCCAGCCAGGGTCTGCACTGTGACATCCCAGGTCTGCGTCACGCCAGCCACCACGGCCCCTACCGGCGACAGACGCTCAAGCTCCGTGCCGCCGCTGCGGATTCCTAGCAACCCCACCATCTTGCCCTGGCCATCGTCCCGCGAATCGGGCGTGGCCGTCAGCGTCTGTTCGGCGTCTCCCCGGCGCACGGTCATGACCAGCGCCTGTCCGGGATGGGACTGGACGATCCGCTGGAGGTCGTCGAATCGAGGGGTCAGCGTGCCGTCGATCGAGTCGATTCGGTCGCCCTTCACCAAGCCAGCTCGCGCTGCGGGACCATCGACGACGACCTCGCCCACGGTGGCAGTCGCGACCGGTCTGCCCGCAACGCCGAACAGGACGGTTAACAGCACTATCGCGAGCAGAAAATTAGCGATCGGACCAGCTGCGATGACGATGGCGCGGGCGCCCACGGATTTCTCATGGAAGGTTCGTCCTACCTGCCACAGGGCGCGGCTGGCATCCGACACGTCCTCTGGCCGTTCCTGCCCGTGCAGGCGAACGAAGCCGCCGAGTGGAATCCAGGATATCCGCCAAGCCGTTCCCCGCCGATCGGTCCAACTGAAGATCGGCCGGCCAAATCCGATCGAGAACGTCTCGACATGCACGCCCATCCAGCGCGCCGCGAGATAGTGGCCGAGCTCATGGACAAACACGAGGACACTGAGCACCACCACGAAGGCGATGATTGTGCGAAACAGGTCGGGAATGGCGTGGAGCAATGGGGTTCTCTGTCTATGGCTCAGTAAAAGTCACGCATGGTAAAACCTGGGCAGAGACGGTAACCGACTGCTCAGGCAGCATCGCGGGCATGTGCCGCGCAGGCACGAATCGCGGCGCGGCGGGCGCTTTGGTCGAGATCGGTCACGGCATCGAGGTTTTCGACGGCTTGCGGCCCCAATTCCTCCAACACGCGTTCTACGACATCGGCAATATCGAGAAAGCCTATTCGCCGGGCCAGGAACGCCTCGACCGCGATCTCGTTCGCAGCACTAAGAATGGTGGGAGCGCCACCCCCCTCCCGCAAGGCCGCGCGGGCCAGCCGCAGCGCCGGGAAGCGCACCGGGTCGGGTTCGGCAAACTCCAGCGTGCCGAGCCGGGCCAAGTCGAGCCGGGGCGCCGCGGTCGCGATGCGGCCCGGCCATGCCAGCGTATGCGCGATCGGGATTCGCATGTCGGGGCTGCCGAGTTGCGCCAGCACGCTGCCATCGCGGTAGTACACCAATCCGTGGATCACCGATTGCGGGTGGACCAGGACGCCGATCTCCTCGTTGGTCATGCCGAACAGGCGCGCCGCCTCGATCAGCTCCAGTCCCTTGTTCATCAGCGTGGCGCTGTCGATGCTGATCTTGGCACCCATTGACCACACCGGATGCCGCAACGCCGCCTCCGGAGTGGCGCGCGCCATCTCCTCGGTGGACCAGGTGCGAAACGGCCCACCGGACGCGGTCAGCACGATGTGGTCAACGGCATCGCGGTTGCCGTCCGCCATCGACTGAAAGATCGCGTTATGCTCGCTGTCCACCGGCAGCAGGGTCGCGCCATGCGCGCGCACCGCTTCCAGCATCACCTCGCCGGCACAGACCAGAGCCTCCTTGTTGGCCAGCGCCACCGCGCGGCCACGGCGGATTGCGGCCAGCGTCGAGGGCAACCCGACTGCGCCGGTTATCGCAGCCATAGTCCAGTCAGCATCCACGCCCGCGGCCTCGATCACGGCGGCCGGGCCGCACGCGGCCTCGATGCCGGTGCCGGCCAGTGCCGCCTTAAGGGCGGGATAACCGGCGGGATCGTCGATCACCGCAAGCTCGGCTCGCAGCCCGATCGCCTGTTCCGCCAGCAGGACCACGTTGCGCCCACCCACCAGGGCACGCACACGGAAGCGGTCGGGATCGGCCTGCAACAACGATACGGTCTGGGTTCCGATACTGCCGGTACTTCCCAGCACGGAGACAGTTTTTATCGCCACAACGCTACTCCACGTCCAAAATATGCTGCCAGCAACGCTGCCGCAGGCGCGGCTACCAGCAATCCATCGATCCGGTCCAGCAACCCGCCATGCCCGGGAATGAGTCGTCCGGAGTCCTTGACTCCAAAGCCGCGCTTGATGGCGCTCTCCAGCAGATCCCCGGCTTGCGACGCGATCCCGAGGCAAGCCCCGATCAGCAGGCCGCGCGCCGGAGGTGCCCCGAGAACGCCGGAGAAGAACCACGCGACGGAAATGGCGGCGATCAACCCGCCCACCGCGCCCGACCACGTCTTACCCGGAGAGATTGCAGGCGCCAGCTTGGGTCCGCCCACCAGCCGGCCGACCACGTAGGCGCCGATATCGCTGGCCCACACGACGATGAGCAGAAACAACACGTTCTCGCGCCCGGTCGCGTCGTCCGCCCGCAGCCATGGCAGCGCCACGATGCCCGGCACTAAATACGGAATACCGGCAAGTAGAGCGTCCGGTCCGGCATGCGAACCACGCCACATGCCGAGCCATTCGACGGCAAGCCCGATCGCCGCGACCAGCATCAGAAGCGAGAACAGCCAGCCGCCGAGCCACAGGCAACCCAACACCACGGGTGCCAAAACCGCCGCCGAAATCACGCGTAGGCGAAGATCGCCCCAGCGGCGGGCGCGGGCGGCGGGATCAGGCAGGACGCGCGCCGTAGCGCCGCTCGCGCCGCGAGAACTCGGCCAGCGCCGCAGCGAAATGCTCAGTCGAGAAATCGGGCCACAACACGTCGAGAAACATCAGTTCCGCATACGCCGCCTGCCATAGTAGGAAGTTGGAAAGCCGCTGCTCGCCCGAGGTGCGGATGATGAGGTCGGGGTCGGGGATGCCCGTCGTGGACAGCAATTCACCAAATGCCGTCTCATCGAGCATCGCCGGATCGAGCCTCCCATCGCGCACCGCGATCGCGGCTAACCGCGCCGCCTCGACGATCTCATCCCGCGCGCCATACGACAGCGCCATGACGAGGTTGAGCCGCGTGTTATGCGCCGTGCGCCGCTCTGCTTCGGCCAATTCTCGCTGCAAATCGGGCTCGAACCGCCGCCGCGCCCCGATCACCCTCACCCGCACGCCCTCGCGCACGAGTTCGGCCACCTCGCTTCGCAGGTAGTGCCGCATGAGTCCGGTAAGGTCGAGCACCTCTCCCGCCGGCCGTCGCCAATTCTCGCTGCTGAACGCATACAGAGTGAGCCACCCGACGTGGCTACGCATCGCCGCCTCGATGGTGCGGCGCACGGCCTGCGCCCCGGCGCGATGGCCGGCCAGGCGCGGCAATCCGCGCGACGCGGCCCAGCGGCCGTTGCCGTCCATGATGATGGCGACATGCGCCGGCACAGTCGCCACGCCGACTTCCTCCGTCGCCTTCTCGGCCACCGCGACGCTGTTGGGGTAGGCGACCAATGCTCTGCTAGACCTGCTTGATCTCACGTTCCTTCTCGACGATGGCGTCGTCGATGCGCCTGATATACTGGTCGGTGAGCTTTTGGATGTCGTCCGACCAGACCTTCATCTCATCCTGACTGATGGTGCCCTTCTTCTCCAGGGCCTTGGTCTGGTCCATCCCGTCACGCCGCACTCCGCGCACTGAGATCTTGCAGCCTTCTGCGTAGCGCCCCGCCGCCTTCGCCAACTCAATCCGTCGCTCGCCCGTCAATTGCGGGATCGGCACCCTCACCAACTGCCCGTCCGATGACGGGTTGAGCCCCAGACCCGAATCACGGATGGCTCGTTCCACGGCCCCAACCAGCGTCCGGTCCCAAACCTGCACCGTGATCATCCGCGCCTCCGGCACCGCGATGGTGGAGACCTGTGTGATCGGCACCTCGCTGCCATAGGCTTCCACCCGAACCGGCTCCAGCAACGCCGGGCTCGCGCGCCCGGACCGCAAGCCGGCGAACTCACGCCGCAACGTCTCGAGCGCGCCGTCCATCCGGCGTGTGAGGTCTAGCTTCAGGTCGTCGAGGTCTTCGAGCACTATTGCGGTTCCCTGATGGTGGTAAACCGGCCACGCCCGAGCATGACCTGCGCGAA
>JANXXW010000248.1 GCA_025350425.1 Rhodospirillales bacterium | reverse complement strand
GCCTCGGCCCGCGCCGGGTCCCGAGCGGCGACGGCGGCGAGGGTGTGGCCGGGCAGGCCGGAGATGGCGGGGGCCAACGCGGTCCGGCCGATGCGGGAGGCGCCGAGGAAGCCCCAGCGCCAGGGACGCCCGGCACTCATGCGGCCCGGGCGGCGGCAATGGTGGCACGGACCAATTCGGCGTCCGTGAGCGTGCGGAGATATTCGCGTTCGGCCACTTCGCCCCCCATCGCCAGCAGCGGGTTATGGAAAACCATCGGGCTGTTCGTCTGGCGGGGGGCGGAAAAATGCAACTCGGGCAGGCCGGCGCGCGCGACGGCGGCGATCGTGTCCGGACGCAGCGCGCCGCAGCCCATGACCACGATGCGGCCGGCGGCGTGGGCCACGAGGCGGCGGAGCAGGGCCAGACCGTCCTGGGCGGTGGGGCGCTGCCCGCTGGTCAGCACGCGGCCGATCCCGCAGCGCACCAGGGCGTCGAGCGCCGCGAGCGGGTCGGGGGTCATGTCGAAGGCGCGGTGGAAGGTGACGGCAAGCGGCCGGGCGGCATCCACGGTTGCGGCGGTGACCAGGGCGGCGGCGCGTGACTCGTCGATGGTGCCATCGGGACGCAGGCAGCCGATCACGACACCGGCGGCGCCTTCGGCGCGGATCGCCGCGACATCGTGCAGCATCGCCGTGAATTCGGCCTCGGAGTAAAGAAAGTCGCCGCCGCGCGGGCGGACGATGACGTGGACGGGGATGCCAAGCCGCGCGACCGCCTCGCGGATCGTGCCGATGCTTGGCGTGAGGCCGCCTTCGAGCAATCCGGCGCAGAGTTCCACGCGGTCGGCGCCACCGCGCTCGGCCGCCAGCGCGCCATCGACGCCTTCAACGCAAACCTCGATCAGCATCGGCATTGCCCCTCGTTCCCGCTGGCGGCCACTCCCGCCATACTGATGGTGCATGGGCCGTTGGGGTAGGAGCATCGCGTCGCAGCACCTACTTATGCGGCTTAACGCATGGAGGACCTGCCTTGACCACTGTCAACAATCGTACGTCTGAACACCCCGTCGACAAGCTTTTTCTGGAGCGCTGGTCGCCGCGCGCCTTCGTGCCGCAGGAGATGCCGGAAGCCGACCTGATGACCATCCTCGAGGCCGGGAGTTGGGCGCCATCCTCCTACAACTCGCAGCCCTGGCGGATGCTGTACGCCCGTCGCGGCACCGCGCACTGGGACAAGTTCCTGTCGCTGCTGGGCGAGTTCAATCAGTCCTGGGCGAAGAACGGCTCCGCGCTGCTGGTCATGGTGTCGAAATTGACCATGCGGCCACCGGGCCAGGATACCGACATCCCTTCGCACAGCCACTCCTTCGACGCCGGGGCCGCCTGGGCGCAGATCGCGCTGCAAGCGACGCTGTCGGGCTACCAGGCGCACGGGATGGTCGGGTTCGACATGAAACGCGCATTCACCGAGTTGCATGTGCCGGAAGGCTACCGCGTCGAGGCCGCGATCGTGATCGGCAAGCAGGGCGACAAGGCCATGCTGCCCGAGCAGATGCAGGCCCGCGAGGCGCCGAGCCCGCGCAAGAAGCTTTCTGAGTCGGCGCTGGAGGGCGGCTTCCCGGCCTAGCTTTTATCTGGCTGTCGCGAGGAGCAAGCGAGCTTCTCGCGACAGGCTTTCAGTGCCGGGCTTTCGGTGGCGGCCTTTCCGGGCGGGCGTTCAGGTCCCGACGGAAGTGGGCGTCGTCAATTCGCACCCGCTAATGCGCCACGTGCCGTCAGCCTGCTTTTCCATGCTGTAGAGGGCCTGGACGCCCAGTCCGTCCGGCCCCACCACGTCAACCTCCTGCACGAGTTGGCCGTCCTGCTCGGCCAGGCGGCCGAATACGGTGGAGCGGGGGCGGTAGACCGGCTGATAATGGCCCCGCACCAGATTGAGGAAGTTCTCGGGCGTGCCCATGAGTTGCTGGATCGAGGGTGACGCGAAGCCGAACGCCGCGGCGGCATCATCGTGCTGGAACGCCTGTATCTGGCGGCTGATGACCTCGCGGATCGCGGTCCGATCCGGCGCCGAGGGCCCGGTCTCCTGGGCCTCGGCGATGCTGGACGAGAACAGCAAAAGCAGGGCGATCAGGGTGTTGCGCATAGTTGGATCATGCGCCGGGCGGCTTTCGCCCGGCAAGGGCGTTTCCGGCTTTCGCGTGAACGTGAGACGTACGCCAGCGCGGAGCGTGGCACAGCGCGGCGGTCGGGAGGAGAATTGGCCGTGGTGGGCCGGCCGGCCCTCAAAGCCGGTTGAGGCTGCCCAGCGGTCCCGGGTGGGTTCGACCCCCGCTCTCCTCCGCCACTCGAATGCGGCAATTCGTTACGTGAATTGTCACCGTCTCGTGATAGCCACAGGTGTTGTTGCTCAATCGCCACAGTGTGCGGCTGAAAAGCCGACGATGCTCCAAACAGGCCATTCATCGCTTCTCTCAGCTTTCGTTGGCAGCTAGGTTTGCATCTGAAACGGCCGGGCAGTTTTTGATCCGTCCGGTGCCGGCCCGCTACAGCGGTGCCAACGAGTTAACGAGGAGAGTAGGACTATGAAGCTCCGGAATGTGCTGCTGGCGGCCACCATCTTGGCCGCACCGGTTGCCGTAAAGGCCCAGCCCGTCACCGGGCTTTATCTCGGCGCGGGGGTCGGGTTCGACTATCTCACGCAGACCAACATCAACAGAGCGACCCTTGGGTCGCGTGCGCTTTCGACCAACAGCAACGGCACAACCGGTCTGAAGACCGATAGCCGCGGCGGGTATACCGGCAACCTGGCGCTGGGTTACGGCCTGGGCAACGGTCTGCGTCTTGAAGTCGAAGGCAACTTCATCAAGAACCACTACAAGATCAAGACCAACAACGGCACAAACTCTCAGGGTGTTGCTGGTGGTGGTGACATCCAGACCTACGGCGCGATGTTGAACGCCCTGTATGATTTCGATGTCGGTCTGGGCTTCATGTATCCGTATGTCGGCGTCGGCGTTGGATATGAAGTAAGCTCGCAAGAAAACGCTAAACTCTACCCGGCCAACGGCGCGGGCGCTCCAAACCTGAACCTCTACAAGGGCGCCCACGGCAGCCTTGCCGCCCAGGCGATCCTCGGTGCAGCGTTCCCGATCGCTGGCGTCCCTGGCCTGTCGCTGACTGCTGACGCTCGCTTCAATGTGCAGACAAACAAGGAAACCTTCCACGGCGACGGTTTCCTGACCGCGGCTGGTCCCCGGCAACTTGGCAGCGTGCAACTTGGCACGCAGTTTAACGTCGCTGGCCTGGTTGGCGTCCGTTACGCCTTCAACGCCCCGACACCCCCGCCCCCGGCTCCCGCCGTCGTGGTGCCCGCGCCCGCTCCGGCCGCTCGCACATACCTCGTATTCTTCGATTGGGACCGCGCTGACCTGACTGCCCGTGCCCGCCAGATCGTAGCGGAAGCGGCCCAGGCCTCGACCCGGACTTCCTACACGAAGATCCAGGTTTCGGGTAACACCGACACCTCCGGCACTCCGAAGTACAACCAGGGTCTGTCGCTCCGTCGCGCCGAGACCGTGGCCGCCGAACTGGTTCGTGACGGCGTGCCGCGCGCTGCCATCGCCATCCAGGCGTTCGGCGACACGCATCTGCTCGTGCCGACCGGCCCGGGCGTGCGCGAGCCGCAGAACCGCCGCGTCGAGATCGTTCTCCAGTAATCTCGGCCTAGCCTCAGCCTAACTCTAGCCTACCAAACCCCCGCGCCGGGAAACCGGCGCGGGGGTTTTGCTTTTTGCGCGGAATAGGACCAGGGATCAAAACGGAAACTTCGTTTTGTCTAACGCCAGGAGCCCCCATGATCGACCAACAGGTGATCGACGCCATCCGCGTGTTTCATCCCGAACTCACCGTCCTCCGCCAGGACATCCACGCCCATCCCGAACTGGGGATGGAAGAGACCCGAACGGCGGCACTGGTCGCGGGCAAGCTGCGGGAATGGGGGATCGAGGTTACCGAGGGCGTCGGCAAGACCGGCGTGGTCGGCACCATCCGGGGCAAGCGTCCGGGTAATCACGCGATCGGTCTGCGGGCGGACATGGATGCGTTGGCGATCGTCGAGCAGACCGGGTTGCCCTATGCCTCGCTGAACCCTGGCAAGATGCACGCATGCGGGCATGACGGACACACCACGATGCTATTGGGGGCCGCGCGCTACCTCGCCGAAAACCCGGATTTCGGCGGCACCGTGCAACTGATCTTCCAGCCCGCCGAGGAAGGTCGCGGCGGCGCGGTCGCCATGCTGGCGGACGGGCTGTTCGATCGTTTCCCGTGCGAGTCGATCTATGGGATGCATTGCGGGCCGGGCATGCCGGTGGGCCGGTTCTACACCTGCGACGGCCCGATGCTGGCCGCGTCGGGCCGGTTCTGGACCATCTTCAAGGGCAATGGCGGCCACGGCGGCAGCAGCCCGCATCTGGCGTCGGACATCACAGTGGCGATGGCGCAGTACGTATTGGCGTTGCAGACCATCGTCAGCCGCAACATCGCCCCGCGCGAGACGGCGGTGATCAGCATCGGCCACGTGGCGGGCGGCGACATGCAGAGCCTCAACGTGATGCCGGCCACCATCTATGTCGGCGGCACCGTGCGCTGCTTCAACAAGGAGGTCCGCGAGGTGCTGGAACGCCGGATCGTCGAACTCGCGCACGCGATGGCGATGGCGCAGGGCTGCGAGGTCGAGTCGCACGTGGAATGGGGCACGCCGACGCTGATCAACGACTCCGATCAGGTGCGGGTGGCGGTGAAGGCTGCGCAGAGCGTGGTCCCGGAGTCAGATATCGAGGCAAACATGCCGCCGATCACGGGTGGCGAGGATTTCGCGTTTATGATGGAGCAGAAGCCGGGTGCGTTCGTGTTCCTGGGCAACGGCACCGCGCCGGATGGCAGCTTCCACACCGTTCACACACCGAAATTCGATTTCAACGATGCGGTCATCCCGCTCGGATCTGCCTATTGGGTCAGCCTGGTCAAGACCCAGCTTGGCGCCGAAGTGGCTTGAAGGAGACGCGCATGACACATCCGATCAGCATCCAGCTTACCAGCAACTTCAAGCCGATCCCGACCGACGTGAAGAGCAGCTTCGGCACCGCCTTCACCGACCACATGTTCGTTATGGAGTATCATGAGGGACAGGGCTGGCACGATCCGCGCATCGTTCCGTATGGCAATTTCGACCTCTCGCCCGCGACCTCGATGCTGCATTACGGGCAGGCGATCTTTGACGGGCTGAAGGGGTTTCGCGGCGATGACGGGGTGGTTCGCCTGTTCCGCCCGGAGGCTCATGCGGCGCGGGTGAACCGCTCCGCCGCACAGCTCTGCATCCCGCCGATGGACCCAGACATGATCGTGCAGTCCTTCCTTCGTCTGGTGGACGTGGACCGGGCCTGGGTTCCGTCGGCGCGCGGCACGGCGATCTACCTGCGTCCGACGATCATCGCCAGCGAGGCGTTCATCAGCGTGCGGCCGGCGAAATCGTATCTGTACTTCGTAATTCTTTCACCTGTTGGCGCCTATTATGCCGAGGGGAACGAGCCGGTGAGCCTGCTCGCGACCGAGGAGTTCACCCGCGCGTCGCCCGGCGGGCTTGGGGCGGCGAAAACTCCGGCGAATTATGCCGCTAGCCTGATGGCGGCGGAGCACGCGAAGAAGGCTGGCTTCACCCAGGTGTTGTGGCTCGATGGCGTGGAGCGGCGATGGCTGGAGGAGGTCGGCACGATGAACCTGATGGTCAAGATCGGCGGCCAGGTTCGCACCCCGCCGCTGGGAGGCACGATCCTGGCTGGGGTCACGCGTGACTCGGCGCTCACGCTGATGCGGGATTGGGGTCTCGACGTGGTGGAAAAGCCAATCTCGATCGAAGAACTGGTCGCATCCGTGCGGGATGGCACGCTGGAGGAGATGTGGGGCACCGGCACAGCGGCCGTGGTCTCGCCGGTGGGAATGGTCGGCTATCGCGGGGAGCGGTTCCAGGTGGCCGATGGCCGGGCGGGCAAGGTGACGGAGCGGTTGTATGAGGCCATCACCTCAATCCAGTACGGCGCGGCGCCCGATCCGCATGGCTGGCTGGCGCCGGTTCCGTTGCTGAACTGAGCCAGCGGGGAACCGGGGAGGTCGGTATGACGGATTGGCGGGAGAATGGCGTGCGTGTGGTGCCGGGCGATCAGCTCGACACCAACACGCCGCAGACGCCGGGGATGAACCGCGCGGCGGCGATCAACTTCGCCCGCGTCGGGGCGCAGAAATTATGGGCCGGCACGGTGCATATCCATCCCGACGCCAAGACCGGCGCGCATCATCATGGCGCGCTGGAGAGCGTGATCTACGTGCTGCGCGGGCGCGCGCGAATGCGCTGGGGCGAGGCGCTGGAATTCACCGCCGAGGCCGGGCCGGGCGATTTCATCTTCATCCCGCCTTACGTGCCGCACCAGGAGATCAACGCCTCCACCGATGAGACGCTGGAATGTGTGCTGGTGCGCAGCGACAACGAAGCGGTCGTGGTCAACCTCGACATCGCCGGCGTGGAGCGGCCTGAGACGGTGCATTGGGTGGACCCGATCCACAAGCATCCGTCCGAATAGGGTGCAGCCGGGGGTGTTGTGGCCCCACTTGGCTTGACACATTGGGGGGGCGCCTATACCACGCCTGCCTTGTTCCCGGGTGCTCGGCGCCCATTCCACAAGGCTTGCCTCCATGAAGATCCGCAACAGCCTCAAATCGGCGAAGACCCGCGACAAGAATTGTCGCGTGGTGCGCCGCCACGGGCGCGTCTACGTCATCAACAAGAAGAACCCGCGCATGAAGGCCCGCCAGGGCTGATTGCCGGCGCGGACATCATGTCCGCGCGCTTCTGAACCGGCCCTCCCGCCCCGAAACACCGCGTTCGGGGCGGTTTCATGTCTTGTGTGGCGCTGTAGATATGCCACATCCCTATCTCTATGGGACGGAGAGAAGAATGATCGCGCAGCCGGTGCCAAAGTCTGAAATCCTCGCCAAGCGCGATGCGGTTGTGGCTGGGTTACGCAAGTTGGTGCGCGAAAGCGGCGTGATCTCCGAGCCGTTGCGGTTGAAACCGTATGAGACAGACGGATTATCCGCCTACCGTCAGGTTCCGATGGCCGTGGTGCTGCCGGAAACGACCGAGGAAGTCGCAGAAATCCTCGCTTTTTTGCACCGCGAGGGCGTCAGAATCGTGCCGCGCGGGGCCGGAACGAGCCTTTCTGGCGGCACTTTGCCGATGGAAGACGCGGTCGTGGTCGGCATGATGCGGATGAATCAGATTCTCGACATAAATTATGGCGACCGATGCGCCGTGGTGCAGGCCGGGGTCACGAACATCGGCATCACCGACGCGGTGCGCGCCCAGGGCTTCTTCTATGCCCCTGACCCATCGAGCCAACTGGCCTGCATGATCGGCGGCAACGTGAACATGAACTCCGGTGGCGCGCATTGCCTGCGCTACGGGGTGACGGCGAACAACCTGCTGGGCTTGAAGGTGGTCACGATCGAGGGCGAAATCCTTGAAATCGGCGGCGCCCATCTGGATGCGGCGGGTTACGACTGGCTCGGCCTGCTCACCGGGAGCGAGGGCCAGTTGGTGATCGTGACCGAAGTGACCGTGCGGATCCTGCGCGGGCCGGAAGGCGCGCGTGCCATGCTGGCGGCGTTCCATTCCAACGAGGTGGCGGGCGCCTGCGTCGACGCGATCATCTCCTCCGGCATCATCCCGGTTGCCCTTGAATTCATGGACAAACCGGCGATCCACGCCTGCGAGGCGTTCGCCCATGCCGGCTATCCCCTGGACGCCGAGGCGTTGCTCATCATCGAAGTCGAGGGCAGCGTCGAGGAACAGAACGACCTGCTGGGCCGCATCAGCGCAATCTGCCGCGACTTCGATCCGATCAGCCTGAAGGTGTCTGAGACGGTCGAGGAATCGGCGGCGATCTGGAAGGGCCGCAAGGGCGCGTTTGGTGCGGTGGGCCGGATCAGCCCCGATTACCTCTGTATGGATGGCACCATCCCCACAAGCCAACTGCCGTTCGTGCTGCGCCGCATCCATGAAATGAGCGATGCGTGCGGCCTCAAGGTCGCCAACATCTTCCATGCCGGCGACGGCAATCTCCATCCGCTCATCATGTTCGACGCCAACGACCCGGACAGCTTCCATCGCGCCGAGGTGTTCGGCGCCGATATCCTGCGGCTGTGCGTGGAGGTCGGCGGCTGCCTGACCGGCGAGCATGGCGTGGGAGTGGAAAAGCGCGACCTCATGAACGTGCAGTTCAACGAGACGGAGCTGAACCAGCAGCGCCGTATCAAATCCGCCTTTGACCCCGACTGGCTGCTGAACCCCAACAAAGTGTTCCCCCTGTTGGAGACCGCATGAGCGAGACGCCGCGCGATGAAGCTGAGATCGCCGACATCCTGCGCCATGCGTCCGACCCGATCCTGGTGCGCGGCAACGGCACCAAGCTCGGGATGCTCCGCCCGGTGCAGGCGGCCCGCAATCTGTCCACGGCGGCGCTGACCGGCATCACGCTTTCGGCGCCGAAGGAGTTGATCCTGTCGGCCCGCGCCGGCACCCCGCTGGTCGAGATCGAGGCGGAGGTGGCGCGCAACGGCCAGCACATCATTGCCGAACCACCGGATTTCTCGGCGCTGCTGGGCTCCACCGGTCAGCAGACCATCGGCGGCGTGACCGCGACCAACCTGTCCGGCCCGCGCCGCGTGGCCTGGGGAGCGATGCGCGACCATGTGATGGGCGTGCGCGCGGTCAACGGCACCGGCGAGGTCATTCGGGCCGGCGGCCGGGTGCTGAAGAACGTCACCGGGCTCGACATCTGCAAACTGCTGACCGGCAGCCACGGCACGCTGGCGGTGATGACCGAGATCACCATCAAGGTCCTGCCGGCGCCGGAACGCGGCGCCACGGTGGCGCTGACCGGGCTCGACCCGAAGGTGGCGGTGGCCGCGCTCTCGGCTGGCCTGGGCTCGCCCTACGCCGTGTCGGGCGCTGCCCACCTGCCGGCCGCGATGGCCGCGCGCATCCCCGCTTTGGCGTGGCTGGGCGGGGCC
>JANXXW010000230.1 GCA_025350425.1 Rhodospirillales bacterium | reverse complement strand
CGCGACGTGGACCGCCCCAGACGCCGATGATGAGGTACATCGGAATCAGCACGCCCTCGAAGAACATGTAGAAGACCACGAAGTCCATCGCCGAGAACATGCCGACCATCATGGTTTCGAGCACGAGGAACGCGATCATGTATTCGCGGACACGTACCCGGATCGCGTCCCAACTTGCCAGGATGCAGATCGGCGTCAGCAGTGTCGCGAGTAGGACAAACAACACGCTAATGCCGTCGACGCCCATCTTGTAGGCGATGCCCCATTGCGGCAGCCACGTGGCGTTCTCGATGAATTGGAAACCGGAATCGGCTGGATCGAACTTGAACCAGAGCAAGACTGAGATGGCCAACACCACAAGGCTGGTCCAAAGCGCTGTCCAGCGTGCGTTGGAGGCCACCACCTCCTCGTCGCCGCGCACGCAGATGATGATCGCGCAGCCCAGCAAAGGAAGCCAGGTGACTAGCGAAAGTATTGGGAAGCCAGCCGCATTCATGAGGTCACCGGAACAGCAGAAAGATACCGACGAGCATCACGAGCCCGATCAACATCGCAAAGGCATAATTGGCGATCGAGCCAGTCTGGATCTTAACCACCTGTGATGATCCATCCGCTGTAATGGCGGCTATGCCATTGGGAATGCCATCGATGATCGTCGAGTCGCCGACGTGCCACAGGGCGCGCGCAAGCGCGAATGCCGGTCGCACAAAGATCGCGCCATACAGCTCGTCGAAATACCACTTGTTCAGCACGAACCGATAAACGCCACCGAACATGCCCGCCAGGCGACCGGGCAAAGAGGGTACGAACATGTAGAACACGTAGGCGAGTGCTATCCCCGCCAACCCGACCACCGTGGGGAGTGCGCTGACCCAGCCCGGGACATCTTCCATTTCGGCAAGCACATGGTTGTTGCCGGCGATCACGATCGAGTCGCCCCAAAAAGCTTTCCAGTCCGCGCCGATCAACTCGTCACGGAACCACCAGCCCGCGAATACGGCGCCCACGGCCAGAAGAAGCAACGGTACGGTCATCACCGCCGGGCTCTCATGCACATGATCCATCCGCTGCTGGTCGGCGCGCGGGCGGCCGTGGAACGTCATGATGATAAGGCGCCATGAATAGAACGCCGTCAGGAAGGCCGCGACGATGGTGCACCAGAAACCATAATGACCGATGAAGCTATGCGATGCCCAAGCCGCCTCGATGATCGCATCTTTTGAGAAGTAGCCGGAGAACGGGAACACGCCGCCCAGAGCCAGGCTGCCGACCCAGAACATCGCGTAGGTCACCGGAATCAACCGCCACAGCCCTCCCATCCGCCGCATGTCCTGTTCGTCGGACATGGCGTGGATGACCGAACCCGCGCTGAGGAACAGCAACGCCTTGAAGAACGCGTGGGTCAGAAGATGGAAGATGGAAGCCTGGAAGGCGCCAACCCCGGCGGCCACGAACATATAGCCAAGCTGCGAGCAGGTGGAATATGCGATCACCCGCTTGATATCGTTCTGAACGCACCCGACGGTCGCTGCGAAGAAGGCCGTCGTCGCGCCAATAAACGTCACGAATGCCAGTGCGTCCGGCGCCAAATCCACGATCGGCGACATGCGCGCCATCATGAACACACCGGCTGTGACCATCGTTGCCGCGTGGATCAGGGCGGACACGGGAGTCGGCCCCTCCATCGCATCCGGCAGCCATATATGCAGGCCGATCTGGGCGGACTTGCCCATCGCGCCGATGAACAGCAGCACGCCGATGATCTCGAAGCTGCGGTATTCTGTCCCGAAGAGATGGTAGGTGTCGTTCACATGCTGCCCGACGGTCCCGAAGATCGTCGAGAACTCGACCGAGCCGAAGGTCACGTAGACCAGGGCAATCCCGATCGCGAAGCCGAGGTCGCCGATGCGGTTTACCACGAACGCCTTGTTCGCCGCGGCGCAAGCGCTCGGGCGGTCATACCAGTAGCCGATCAGCAGGTAGCTCGCGAGACCGACGCCTTCCCAGCCGAAGAACAGCTGCACCAGATTATCGGCTGTCACCAACATCAGCATGGCGAAGGTGAACAGGCTGAGGTAGCTGAAGAAGCGCCAAACCGTGCCACGCGTCTCGTGGCTCATGTAGCCCACGCTGTAGATATGGATCAGAGTGGCTACCGTCGTCACCATCGCGACCATCACCGCAGCAAGCGTATCGTAGCGTAGTGCCCACTCTACGTGGAAACTGCCGGCATCGATCCACGTGCCGAGCCGGATGACACCAGGATCGGCACTGCCATAGACGAGTTGCACGAAGGCGGTGACGCCGCAAACCGTCGCCAGCACCATACCGAGGATCGCTACCGTCTGCGCGGCGCGGTCTCCCATGGCACGGCCGAATAGGCCCGCGACCGCTGCGCCAACCAGCGGTGCAAAGACGGCGACCGTATACAGCATCCGATCAGCCCTTCATCAAGTTCACGTCCTCGACCTGGATCGAACCACGATTACGGAAATATACCACCAGGATCGCGAGCCCGATCGCCGCTTCGGCGGCTGCCACTGTCAGGACGAACATCGCGAACACCTGACCAACCAAATCGTTAAGCGCCGCCGAGAAAGCGACCAGGTTCAGGTTGACCGCCAACAGGATCAACTCGACCGACATCAGGATGACGATGATGTTCTTGCGGTTCAAGAATATCCCAAACACCCCAAGAACCAGCAGGACGGCACTGACCGCGAGATAGTGCCCTAATCCTACTGCCAGCATTAGCCATGGCCTCCATGCGCAGGTTCGTGGTGATCCTGGTTGGACAGGTCTCCGGCCTCGACAGGCTCGGTTTCAGTCGGGCGCAGGAACGGTATGTCCCTCATACCGACGCGGGACGCAACGTTCATCATTACCATCGTCTCAGCGGGATCACGGGCAATCTGCCGTGCGATGACCTGCCTGCGGCTCTGGCCCTTGTCACGAAGCGTCAACACGATCGCACCGATCATGGCAACGAGCAGTACCAGCCCGGCAGCCTGGAACAGGAACACGTAGTCCGTGTAGATCAGCCGCCCGAGTTGCGCGGTGTTGTTGACCCCAGCCGCGACCGGGGCAAACCGGATCGTGGAAGCCTCGGGAAGAAACTTCCACCCGGTCAGGACCAGCCCCAATTCGATCAACAGGACCACTCCGATCGTGATCCCGACCGGCACGTATCTTTGGAAGCCGCCGCGCAAAGCGGCAAAGTCCACGTCGAGCATCATGACCACGAACAGGAACAAAACCGCGACCGCGCCGACGTAGACGATCACCAAGATCATCGCCAGGAACTCGGCCCCGGCGAGCAGGAACAACGCCGCCGCATTGAAAAAGGCCAGGATCAGAAACAACACCGAATGCACGGGGTTGCGCGCGCTTACGACCATGGCGGCTGAAGCCAGCAGGATGGCTGCGAAGACGTAGAATGCGAGGGCCGCGATCATGACGAAATCACCGATATGGAGCGTCGAGCTCGAGCCGGCGTGCGAGCACCGGCTCCCACTGGTCGCCGTTGGCGAGCAACTTGTCCTTGTCGTAGAGCAGTTCCTCGCGTGTTTCGGTCGAGAATTCGAAATTCGGCCCCTCGACGATAGCGTCCACCGGACATGCTTCCTCGCAGAGACCGCAATAGATGCATTTCGTCATGTCGATGTCGAAGCGCGTGGTCCGGCGTGACCCATCCTCGCGCGGCTCGGCCTCGATGGTGATGGCTTGTGCGGGACACACGGCCTCACAAAGCTTGCAGGCGATGCAGCGCTCCTCCCCGTTGGGATAACGGCGCAGCGCGTGTTCGCCTTTGAAGCGCGGGCTGATCGCGTTCTTCTCGTAAGGGTAGTTCAGCGTCACCTTGGGCTTGAAGAAATAGCGTAGCGTGAGCGCCATGCCGCCGAAGATTTCGCTCAGCAAGAAGCCACGCGCGGTTCGATCGAGAAAGGCCATTCAAATGGCTCCGGTTAACTTGGGGTCAGGCGACATGGGGCAGCCATCCCATGAACACCAGCACGCCCGCCGTCAACACCAGCCAGATGAGCGAGAAGGGCAGGAACACCTTCCAACCAAGCCGCATCAGCTGATCGTAGCGAAAGCGCGGGAACGTGCCGCGAACCCAGATGAATACAAAAAGACAAAACATGATCTTGGCGATGAACCAGATCGGGCCGGGAATCCAAGTGAACGGGACCACGTCGAACGGCGGCAACCAGCCTCCCAGGAACAGGATGCTGGTCATGGCGCTCATCAGGATCATGTTCGTGTATTCGCCGAGGAAGAACAGCGCAAACGTCATGGCGCTGTATTCGACCATGAACCCAGCCACGATCTCGCTTTCGCCTTCCGCTATGTCAAACGGCGAGCGATTGCATTCGGCCAGGGCCGAGATGAAGAAGATAATGAACATGGGGAACAGCGGGATGAAGAACCATATGTGACGCTGCGCCAAGACCACATCGTTCAGGTTCAGACTGCCGACGCAGACGAGTACCGTGACAAGCACAAAGCCTATAGAAACCTCGTAGCTGACCATCTGCGCGGCAGCCCGTAGCGCTCCGAAAAACGCATATTTCGAGTTACTCGCCCACCCCGCGATGATGATGCCATAGACACCGAGGGAACTGATCGCGAACAGATAAAGGATGCCGACGTTGATGTTGGCGATGCCCCAGCCGTCGTTCACCGGAATGACCGCCCAGGCGATCACCGCAAGCCCGAAGGTAAGCACCGGCGCCAGCAGGAACAACACGCGATTTGCCCCGGAGGGAATCACGGTTTCCTTCATCAGCATTTTGATCGCGTCCGCGAACGGCTGAAACAGCCCGAACGGACCGACCATGTTCGGTCCCCGTCGAAGCTGCATTGCCGCCAGAACCTTGCGTTCGGCAAACGTGAGGTAGGCCATGCCGAGCAGCACCGGGACGATGATCCCAAGTGCCTGCAGCACCGTCAGAGTAAGAATGCCGAACGAAGTTTGGAAGAAAGCCGTCACTGTCTATTCCGCCGCGATCAAAAGAGCAGGCTGATACACCGCTGCGCATTCGGCCATCGTGGCACTGGCCCGGCTGATCGGGTCGGTTTGGTAGTAGTTCGAGACCGGCGACACGAAGGGCGCTTCGCCCAGCACCGCAGGATCTCCGGCGGGCCCGCTATGATCGGAGCAGCCGAAGCGTGGGAGCTGCCCGACGCGAGAGAATACCGGATTGGCCGCCTCAAGCCGCGCGCGAACCGCCTCCAATGTATCGTAGGGAAGCGGCTTGCCGAGCACAGTGCTGGCGGCCCGCAAGATCTTCCAGTCCTCGCGCGCGTCGCCCGGCGGGAACGTCGCGAACAAGCCACGCTGGGCCCGACCTTCGGTGTTCACGTAGGTGCCGTTCTTTTCCGGATAGGCCGCGCCCGGCAGGATCACGTCCGCACGGGCAGCCCCCGCATCGCCGTGGTGGCCTTGATAAACCACGAAGGTCTGCGGCCCGATGCGCGACATGTTGAACTCGTCGGCGGCCAGCAGCCACAGAACATCGACGCCGCCACCCATCATGGCATCCAGGTTCTTGCCGTTGGGTCCGGGCAGAAAACCGAGGTCGAGTGCCCCGACCCGCCCAGCCGCAATGTGCAGCATGTTAAAGCCATGCCAGTCGGGCGCCAGCGCCCCGGTCTGGGCCGCCAGTTTCCAGCACGCCGCCAGCACCGCAGCGCCATCGGTTCTTGCGATTGCACCCTGCCCGACGATGATCATCGGGCGTTTGGCGTCACGAAGCACCGCCGCGAACTCGTGCGAGCCGTCGAGCAACGACGTCAGAGTGCTCGGCCCGTCGCCGATCCAGGTCGCGTCGTAGGTCAATTCGGCCGGGGCGCCGATCACTGCCACGGGGAAGGGCCCGGCCACCTGCCGCTTGCGGATGCGCGCGTTCAACAACGGCGCTTCCCGGCGGGGATTGCTGCCAACGATAAGCAACGCGTCCGCTTCTTCGATCCCGGCGATGGATGTGTTGAACGTGTAGAAATCCCGCCGTGCCCCATCGATCCGCGCGCCATCCTGGCGGCAATCGAGATTGCCCGAGCCGAGCAGGCCCATAAGGTCCTTCAGCGCAACGACGCTTTCCGCGTCCACGAGATCGCCGGCGATCGCCCCAATCCGCTCGCCCGGCACCCCATGCAGCTTTTCAGCAATGGCGTTGAACGCTTCGGTCCAGGTCGCCTTACGCAGCTTCCCATCGCGCCGCACCCAGGGCGTGTCGAGCCGCCGACGCTTTAGGCCATCGATGGCAAAGCGTGACTTGTCCGCCAGCCACTCCTCGTTCACGTCCTCATTGATGCGGGGCAGCACGCGCAACACTTCGGCTCCGCGCGTGTCGATGCGGATCGAGGCGCCAACCGCGTCCATCACATCGACGCTGTCCGTCTTCTTTAACTCCCACGGCCGCGTCACGAACGAATATGGCTTCGACGTCAGGGCACCAACCGGGCAGATGTCGATCAGGTTACCGGACAGCTCCGACGTCAGCGCGTGCTCGACGTAGGTTCCGATTTCCATGCTCTCGCCGCGCGCCGTTGCACCGAGTTCGGGCACACCAGCGATCTCGGTGGCGAAGCGGACACAGCGGGTGCACTGGATGCACCGTGTCATCACCGTCTTGACGAGCGGCCCTAGATTCTTGTCCTGCACCACGCGCTTGTTCTCGGCGTAGCGGGAATGATCCCGTCCGTAGCCGACCGCCTGGTCTTGCAGATCGCACTCACCGCCCTGGTCGCAGATCGGGCAATCCAGGGGATGGTTGATCAGCAGGAATTCCATCACACCGCGACGCGCCTCACGGGTCATGGGGCTATCGGTGAACACAACCATGTTGTCCGCCACTGGGTAGGCGCAGGACGCGACCGGCTTCGGAGCCTTTTCGACCTCGACCAGACACATACGGCAGTTGCCGGCGATCGAAAGCCGCTCGTGGTAGCAGAAGCGAGGAATCTCACGCCCGGCCAACTCGGCCGCCTGCAGCACGGTGCTGCCGCTCGGAACCTCGACGACGATACCGTCGACCGTGACCTTCACCATGATCTACTCCGCCGCCATACGCAGCGCGTCGTTGACTGCCAACGCAGGCTGCGGGCTGCCGCGAGAGCGCCTGTACTCGGCGATGCGGGCCTCCATCTCGGGCCGGAAGTGGCGGATCAGCCCCTGGACCGGCCAAGCCGCCGCGTCACCGAGAGCGCAAATCGTGTGACCCTCGATCTGCTTGGATACCTGCTCCAATGTGTCGATCTCATCCATTTCGGCGCGACCCTGCACCATCCGCTGCATCACCCGCATCATCCAGCCGGTGCCTTCACGGCACGGCGTGCATTGGCCGCAACTCTCGTGCTTGTAGAATTGCGACAGCCGGGCGATGGCGCGAATGACATCGGTGGACTTGTCCATGACGATCACCGCAGCCGTACCCAAGCCGCTCTTTACATCGCGCAGGCTGTCGAAATCCATCAATACGGTGTCGCAGATGCTTTTCGGCAGTAACGGCACGCTCGATCCGCCGGGGATGATCGCCAGCAAATTGTCCCACCCGCCGCGTACGCCACCGGCATAGGTGTCGATCAGCTCGCGCAACGGGATGCCGAGTTCTTCCTCGACATTGCATGGCTTGTTCACATGACCCGAGATGCAGAAGACCTTCGTGCCCGAGTTCTTCGGCCGACCAAGTGCTGAGAACCAGCTGGCGCCGCGACGCAGGATCGCCGGCGCGACCGCGATGGTCTCGACATTGTTCACGGTGGTGGGGCAACCATACAACCCGACTGCCGCCGGGAAAGGCGGCTTCATCCGGGGCATTCCCTTCTTGCCCTCGAGACTTTCGAGCAAGGCGGTTTCCTCGCCACAGATGTATGCGCCGGCGCCACGGTGCAGATAGATCTCGAAGTCCCAACCGGAACCGGCCGCGTTCACTCCGACCAGACCAGCGTCATACGCCTCGTCGATCGCCAGCTGGAGGTTCACCGCCTCGTTGTAGTACTCGCCACGGATGTAGATGTACGCGGCGTGCGCGCCCATGGCGAAGGCAGCGATGAGGCTGCCCTCGATCAGCTTATGCGGGTCATGCCGCATGATGTCCCGGTCCTTGCACGTCCCGGGCTCGCTCTCGTCCGCGTTGATCACGAGGTAAGCCGGCCGGCCGTCGGAGACCTTCGGCATAAACGACCACTTCATGCCGGTCGGAAAACCCGCGCCGCCACGTCCACGCAGCCCGGATGCCTTCATCTCGTCGATGATAGCCTCGCGGCCACGCGCGATGATCGCGGCAGTGCCGTCCCAGTCGCCGCGAGCGCGCGCGCCGGCCAAGCGAAAATCATGCTGACCGTAGAGGTTGGTAAAAATTCGATCCTGATCGCTAAGCATATTTCTATTCCGCAGGCAAAAAGTTCAGTGTGGTAAGCGTCGTCGGCCCACCCTCGGGCGCCGACGTCATCCGTCCGATCATCGAGCCCGGTTTGGGCACTTCGCCACGTTTCAGCGCTGCCAGAAGTTCTTCGGTGCGGGCCGCGTCCATGTCCTCATAGAAATCGTCGTTGACCTGAAGGATCGGCGCGTTGACGCAGGCGCCAAGGCACTCGACCTCGGTCATCGTGAACAGGCCATCGGCGCTGGTCTCGTGCCAGCCCTCGATCCCGGTAAACTTCCGACATGCCGCCACGACATCATCCGAGCCACGCAGCCAGCACGGAGTCGTCGTACAGAGTTGGAGATGGTAGCGGCCCACGGGGGTCGTGTTGAACATCAGGTAGAACGTCGCAACCTCGTAGATGCGGATCGGCGGCATACCCAGGCGGTGCGCCACGGCATCCATCGCAACACGCGGAATCCAGGCGCTTCCAGTCTGGCGACGCATTTGCCCTTGCGCGATAAACAGCAACGGCAGCGAGCCACTGGCCTGCTTGCCCGGCGGATATTTCGCCAGGACCTTCTCGATCTCGGAATTGCTTTCGTCATCGAATGCGAAATGAGTCGGCTGGACGAAGTCCTTGCCAGCCGATCCGTTCGCGATATTATCAACCATCAAATTACCTGTCGATTTCGCCGAACACGACGTCGAGCGATCCGATGATCGCCACAGCGTCGGCCAGCATGTGCCGCTTAGACAACTTTTCTATCGCCTGAAGAAACGCAAATCCGGTCGGACGAATCTTGCAGCGATACGGACGGTTGGTGCCGTCAGCCACGAGATAGACGCCGAACTCCCCTTTTGGGCTCTCGACCGTGGTGTAAGTGGCACCTGCCGGCACGTGGTAGCCCTCGGTGAATAGCTTGAAGTGATGGATCAGAGCCTCCATCGACGTCTTCATCTCACTTCGTGTCGGCGGGGTGAATTTACGATCTTGTATCTTCACCGGACCGGGCTTCATACGCGCCAAGCACTGCTTGATGATCTTCACGCTCTCCCGCATCTCGCCCATCCGCATGAGATAGCGATCGTAACAATCGCCATTTCGGCCGACGGGGATATCGAAATCTAGAAGCTCATACATTTCATATGGCTGCGAACGTCGCAGATCCCAAGGCACGCCACTGGCACGCAGAGGTGGACCCGAGAAACCCCAGGCCAGCGCATCCTCGGAGGAGATGATGCCGATATCCACCGTACGCTGTTTCCAGATCCGGTTTCCGGTCAGAAGCCCCTCAAGATCGTCGATGAACTTCGGGAAAGTCTCAGCCCACTCGGCAATACGTTCCTCAAGCCCGGACGGCAGGTCCTTGGCCACCCCTCCCGGGCGGAAGTAATTGGCGTGGATGCGAGCCCCCGAGGCGGCCTCATGGAATTCCATGAGCTTTTCACGCTCCTCGAAGCCCCACAGGCTCGGCGTGATCGCACCGACATCCAGAGCATAGGTGGTGATGTTCAACAGGTGATTAAGGATCCGCGTGATTTCGGAGAACATCGTGCGAATCCATTTCGCCCGCTCCGGCACGTCGATGCCCAGCAGCTTCTCGGTCGCCAAGGCGAAGGCGTGCTCCATACACATCGGGCTGACGTAATCGAGCCGGTCGAAATACGGCACCGCCTGCATGTAGGTCTTGTATTCGATCAGCTTTTCCGTGCCGCGATGCAGCAGGCCGATATGCGGATCGGCACGCTCGACGACTTCTCCGTCCATTTCGAGGATCAGCCGCAGCACGCCATGGGCCGCTGGATGTTGCGGACCAAAGTTGATGGAGTGGCTGTCGATCTCGACGATCTTGGTCGCGGGCAGCGAGTTCTTGTCTAGAACGGTTGCGCTCATGGGGTTATCACCTTGCGCCCTTCATGGGCCTTCTCGTCGCCCGGCAGCGATGTCATCGCTTCCCAGGGCGAGAGGAAATCGAAATTGCGAAAATCCTGCGTCAGCTTCACCGGCTCATAGACCACCTGCTTGCGCTCCTCGTCGTAGCGAACCTCGACGTAACCGGTGAGCGGGAAGTCCTTGCGGAGTGGATGGCCTTCAAACCCATAATCCGTGAGGATACGGCGCAGATCGGGCTGGTCGGAGAAGACGATCCCGAACAGGTCCCAGGCTTCGCGCTCCCACCAGGTCGCGGCCGGCCAAACGCGATGGACGGACGGAACCGGCGCCACGGCATCGGTGGTCACGATCACTCGAACACGATGATTCAAGGCCACCGAGAGGAGGTTATAGACCACCTCGAAGCGAGGTGACCGCGCTGGCCAGTCGACACCGCAGAGATCCATCATCTGTTCGAACCGGCAACGCGGGTCGTCCCGCAACGCCACCATCAGACCAACCACATCCTGGCACGCCGCGTGGATGATCAGTTCGCCCTTTTCCCGCGTCACGGATAGGACACCCGGCAATTCCGCCACAGCCACCTGTAGCTCGTCCACAGCGGTCAGGGTCTCACCCACGAAGGATCGTCCCGGTCCGGCGGATTTTCTTCTGGAGCTGCATGATTCCGTATACCAGCGCCTCGGCAGTCGGCGGACAGCCAGGCACGTAAATGTCTACCGGCACCACGCGGTCGCAACCGCGCACCACCGAATACGAATAATGGTAATAGCCGCCGCCGTTGGCGCAGCTGCCCATGCTGATCACCCAACGC
>JANXXW010000160.1 GCA_025350425.1 Rhodospirillales bacterium | reverse complement strand
GCTGCCCGCGAAGATCACGTCGTCCATCTCGCCGCCGCGGAGCGAGCGGGCGGAGTTCTCGCCCATGGCCCAGCGCAGCGCCTCCACCACGTTGGACTTGCCGCAGCCGTTCGGGCCAACGATCCCGGTCAGGCCGGGGCGTATTTCCACCACAGCCGGCTCGGCGAAGCTTTTGAACCCGGCGATGCGAAGGCGGGTAAAGCTAACGGGCAATAGGCATGTCCTCGATCGGGTTAGGTCCCGGCGGCCTTGGCCACCAGTGCGGCGAACTGGTCGTAGCTCTTTTCGCCCGATTCGGCGTCGGGTTTGCCGGTATGCCCCACGAACACGAAGAACGGGGTGGCATCGACCTTGTAGTCCTTCACCGCCTGATCCTGCATCTGAAGCAGCGCGGTGCGGAGGGCGGTGTCAGCGACGGTGGCGTCGAATGTCGTGCGGGACATGCCGGCGAGGGCCGCCATCTTGGCCAGCTCGTCGGTGGAGTTCACGCCGCGCGCGAAGGCCCAGCGGTCCTGCGAGGCCAGCAGGGCGGAGATGAACGGCTCGTAGCGATCGGGCGGCAGCGTGCGGGCGACCATGGCGGCGGTAAGTGCCACCTGATCGAGCGGGAAATCGTGGAAGACATAGCGGATCTTGCCGGTGTCGATCAGCTTCGCGCGGATCTCGGGGAAGCTTTCGCGGGCGAAGGCGGCACAATGCGGACAGGTCAGGGAAAAGAACTCATGCACCGTGACCGGCGCGTCGGCCGGGCCGAGGGCACGTGGGGTGATGCGCGGGTCGGTCGATGCCAGCGCCACCACAGCGGGCGCGTTCGTCGCGGCTGGGGCCGCTGTCGTGGGGGCGGGCTGCGCCGACACGTACCATGCCGTGCCGACACCGGCCACGACCACGGCTCCTGCGACACCCAGGAGAACTCGGCGCGAAGACTGCATGTTTAATCCCATCTGATGCGTGTTCGTTCGGCTGGCGCAATCGTCCAGCTCTCCATCGACCTCAAGCCTCGCGCTCCGTCAAGACGACGCGGCCCAACGCCTCCAAGGCATCGCGCAGTTCGCCCGCCGGCAGGTCGGCAACCGCGCGATTGGCGGCGCGGATTGCCAGCGGCCGCTTCGGGAGCACCAGCGGCAGCCCGGCGATAACGTCCTGGATAAAGCGCAGCCGCGTGACGGCGATCTTTCCGAGATGGCCGTTGATGCGGCCCATCAGCGCCGTCGAGAGGTGCTGGAGTTCGAGCGCCACCGGCCCGGAGCAGGCGATCGACAGCGTGCCGGAGAACAGGCGACGCGGCGTGGTCAGCGCGGCCAGTGCTGGCCCGACAATGGCTTCCCAGTCGGCCAGCACCTGGGCGGTAGCCGGCGCCCGGCGGCGGAAAGCGGGGCGCACCAAAGCGGGCACCAACGCGCCTACGGGACGCGGGCCGTAAATGTGACGCGGGTTGTCGGAGGGGGGAGGGGTTGCCATACCGGGTTGATGTCCTCCGAGTTGCTCGCCTGGTACGATCGTCACCGTCGCCGCCTGCCATGGCGGGCGCTGCCCGGCGAGGTCGCTGACCCATACCACGTCTGGCTCAGCGAAATCATGCTGCAACAAACCAACGTTGTGGCGGTGGCGCCCTATTATGCACGTTTTCTCGCGCGCTTCCCCGACATCGCAGCACTCGCGGCGGCGCCGGTCGAGGATGTGATGCAGGCCTGGGCGGGGCTCGGCTACTACGCCCGCGCCCGCAACCTGCACGCCTGTGCCAAGGCGGTGGCCGCCTTGGGCGCGTTTCCGCACGATGTGGCCGGGCTGCGGGCATTGCCGGGGATCGGGGCCTACACGTCGGCGGCGGTGGCCGCGATCGCGTTCGGGGTGCCGGTGGTGCCGATCGACGGCAACGTGGAGCGCGTGGTGGCGCGGCTGTTCGCCGTTGAGGCACCGCTGCCCGGTGCCAAACCGGCGATCGAGGCGGGCGCGCGGCGGCTGGGGGAGGATGCGGCGGCACGGTCGCGGCCATCGGACTTCATCCAGGCGCTGTTCGATCTGGGCGCGACCATCTGCACCCCGACTTCCCCGGCCTGCGCGATCTGCCCATTGATGGCGCGCTGCGAGGCGCGGCTGCGCGGGATCGCGCCCGAGTTGCCGCGCAAGGCGCCCAAAGCCGCTCGGCCGGTGCGCCACGGCGCACATTTCTGGCTGCGGGACGCGGCAGGCCAGGTGCTGCTGCGGCGGCGTCCCCCGAGCGGGCTGCTGGGCGGGATGACGGAATTGCCGGGCACGTCGTGGCGCCCCGAGCCATGGAGCGAGGCCGAAGCGCTTGCCCTGGCGCCGATGCCAGCCGCATGGCGACGCGCAGGCGAGGTGCGCCATGGGCTGACCCATTTCGAGCTGCGAATCGAGGTTTATGCGGCCGAGGTGACGGAGATCGCCGCCGAGGGGTTCACCCGCCCGGCGACCGCGCTGGATGCGGAGGCCTTGCCTTCGGTGATGCTGAAATGCGTCCGGCTGGTACTGACCCATAGGCCTTGAGAAACACCGCAACCGCCGCATCCACCACGCGCTCGATTGCGGCCTGATCCATGGACGGCACCAGCCCGAGCTTGCAGCGAAGGATCGCGGGGTGCTGGCAGAGCGAGAAGAACTGTTCGGCGGCGAATTCGGGGTCATCGATTGCCAGATGCCCATGGGCGATCTGGGTTTCGAGCCAACCCGAAAGGGCCGCGATCGCGCGGGCGGGGCCGGCGTCGTAGAAGGCACGCGCCAGTTCGGGGAAACGGCGGGCCTCGGAGATGACGATGCGGTCCACCACCAGACCAGCTGGCGACAGCAGGAGGTGGACCATGCGAAGCCCGATGTCGCGCAGGTTGGTGCCGATGTCGCCGACTGGCTGGGCGTCGTCGAACAGGGGCGCGAGATTGCTGGCGCATTGCTGCGCGACATAGGCGCCGAACAGCTCCGCCTTGCCGGCGAAATGGTGGTAGATGGTGCCCTTGGAGACCCCGGCGGCGCGGGTGATGTCGGCCATGCTCGCGCCCTCGTAACCGTGCGACGCAAACACGCGCCCGGCGCCATCGAGGATCGCGGTTCGCTTCTCGCGGGAGAGCGCCTCCGGTGCCGGCATTCGTGAAAACCTCCGCGACGGCAGTTCGTCACTTGCACATATAAGTTGTCTGCCCAATTTGGGAATGCTGAACCGAACGGTTCGGTATTCTTTTTTGCCGATCAGCAATCAGGTGTGGTGAGCATGGACGGCGACATGAACCCGGGGCGGGCCGGTGATGTTCGGCAAACAGCGGGCGAGCCGCCGGCCAAGAAGATGTCGCGCGGGCGCAAGCTGGCAATCATCCTGGTGGCGGTGCTGGCGCTAGGCGGCCTGATCGCGGGCGGCACGCTGTACTGGCTCGATGCGCGGCAGTACGAGAGCACCGACGATGCGTTCGTTGACGGGCATATCTCCCAGGTATCGTCGCAGATCGAAGGGCGCGTGCTGCGGCTCGCAGTAGACGACAACCAGGAGGTCGCTGCTGGGCAGACATTGCTGGAGATCGACGGCCGGGATTACCAGCTGAAGTTGGACCAGATGCGCGCACAGCTGTTGCAGCAGAAAGCCCAGGCCGAGCAGGTGCGGGCGCAGATCGGGTTGCAGCAGGCCAACATCGATCAAGGTCTGGCGCAGGTGAGGCTGACTGAGGCGGACGCGGCGAAGGCGCAGGCCGACGTCAATCGCTACCGCGCGGTCAGCGCCAACGCGATCGCCCGACAGACAGTGGACGATGCCGCGTCCGCGTTGCGCTCGCAACAGGCGCGGGTGGATGCGGCGCGGCAGGCGGTGAACGGCAGCCGGGCGCAACTGGAGGCGCAAAAGGCGATGGTGGACGCAGCCGACGCCGGCGTGCGGATCGCCGAGGTGCAGGTGGCGAACGCGGATTTGCAGCTCTCCTACACCAAAATCGTGGCGCCGCAGGCGGGCCGGGTGACCAAGCGGACGGTCGAGTTGGGCAACTACGTGAAGCCCGGGCAAGCGCTGTTGAGCGTGGTGCCCGATCAGGTCTGGATCACGGCCAACTTCAAGGAGACGCAGCTGGCGCTCATGAGGAACGGCCAGGACGTCGAAGTGCGGGTCGACGCTATCCCAGGCGCGCCGTTTCACGCCAAGGTGCAGAGTTTCCAGGCCGGAACAGGCTTGGTCTTCAGTTCGCTGCCAGCGGAGAACGCGACCGGCAATTACGTGAAGGTGGTGCAGCGCCTTCCGGTGAAGATCGTGTTCGACGATCCGCGCACGCATGACGCGCGGCTGGCGCCGGGGCTTTCGGCCACGCCCCGGGTGAAGGTGCGCTGACATGGCCAACCCGGACCTTCCGCGCTCGGCGGCGGGGCCGAACAGTCCGTGGCTGCTCGCGATCATCGTCTCGATCGCGACCTTCATGGAGGTGCTGGACACCACCATCGCCAACGTGGCGCTACGCCACATAGCCGGCAGCCTCGCCGCGTCGCAGGACGAGAGCACGTACATCCTGACGAGCTACCTCGTGTCCAACGCAGTCGTGTTGCCGATCAGCGGATGGCTGTCCAACGTGATCGGCCGCAAGCGTTTCTACATGGGCTGCGTCACCATCTTCACACTGAGTTCGGTCGCGTGCGCGTTCGCGCCCAACCTCGGCATGATGCTGTTTTTTCGCGTGTTGCAGGGCATCGGTGGCGGCGGCCTGGCGCCGACCGAACAATCGATCTTCGCCGACAGCTTCACGCCGAAGCAGCGCGCATTGGCGTTCGCGATGTACGGTATCACCGTCGTGACTGCGCCGGCGATCGGGCCGGTGCTGGGCGGATGGCTGACGGACAACTACTCGTGGGAATGGGTGTTCCTCATCAACCTGCCCGTGGGAATAGTGTCGCTCGGGCTGACCTGGTGGTTCGTCTACGACAGTGAGAAGGTGAAGGAGGATCGCCGCAAGCTGCTCGCCAAGGGCCTGAAGATCGACTATGTCGGTTTCGCATTGATCATACTCGGCTTCGGCGTGCTGCAGATCGTGCTGGACCGGTTCGAACGCGATGACGGGTTCTCCTCGCCGTTCATCTCGGTCATGACAGCGATCTGCGTGGTTTCGCTGGTTGCCCTGGTGATCTGGGAACTCATCGTCGACCAGCCGGTGATGAACCTGCGACTGTTTCGGAACCGCGCGTTCGCGATCAGCAACATCGTCATGTTCACGTTCGGCTTCATCATTATCAGCACCACGCAGTTGCTGCCACAGTTGACGCAGGATTTGATGGGCTACGACGCGACCACGGCGGGGCTGACGCTGGGCCTGGGCGGATTGGCGACCATCTTCATCATGCCGATCGCGGGGCTCATCACCGGCCCGATCCAGCCGCGCTACCTCGTGTGCATGGCGCTCACCGGTACCGGGTTCGCGCTGTGGCATACGTCAGGGGTCGACCTCAACATCTCGTTCTGGGACGTGTCGCTGTCACGCATGTTGCAGGTCATATGGCTGCCATTCATCTTCATCCCGCTATCGGCCGTGCAGTTCATCGGCGTGCCGCCGGACAAGAACCCGGACGCCTCGGCGATCATCAACCTGATGCGGAACCTCGGTGGCGGCTGGGGCGTGTCGGTGGCCACGACGCAACTGCAATGGCGCGAGCAGTTCCACCACGCGCGCCTCGTGGAACACGTGACGCCATATAACGGCTACGGCTACGGCATAGACCTCAGTGCAATCGCGCGCGCGGTCACGACACAGGCGGCGATATTGAGCTACCTCGACGTGTTTACCCTGCTGTCCGTCGTGGCGTTCCTGCTGGCCCCGGTGGCCCTGCTCCTGCCGCGGGCGGAGAAGGGCGCGGCCGCCGGGCACTAAGCCCCGTTGTCGTGAGGACGCGCGGTTCGAAAAGATCAGCGCGGGGGTCGAGTTGATGCGGCGGGGCGCGACCAACTTTTCAGCCTGAGTTGGCCTCCACCAGGGCCCGCAGGCCTTCCAGCATTTGCGCCGGCGTCGGTGGGCAGCCCTGGATCAGCAAATCCACCTGCAACACGGCATCCACACCGCCCATGACAGCATGGCTACCCTTGAACACGCCGCCGTCGATGGCGCAATCGCCGACGGCCACGACCCATTTCGGGTCGGGTGTCGCGTTCCACGTGCGGAGCAGCGCGTCCCGCATGTTGCGGGAGACCGGGCCGGTGACCAGCAGCACGTCGGCGTGGCGCGGGCTGGCGACGAACCGGAGTCCAAATCGTTCCAGGTCGTAGATCACGCTGTTGAGCATGTGGATCTCAAGCTCACAGCCGTTGCAGCTTCCGCTGTCCACGTGCCGGATGGCGAGGCTGCGGCCCAGGCGTGTTTGGGAGGCGGCGGCCAGGCGTTCGGCGAGCGCCTTGGTGGTGGCCGTGTCCGCCGGGCCGGCGGGCAGCGTGGCCGGGCCGTGTTGAAGGTTTCTTGCCAGGCCGCGCCACAGCATCAGAGATCCACCCCGGAATAGCTCGCGTTGAACGATTTGTTGATGAGCGGGAAGTCGGCAACGATGTTGCCGCCGATCGCCTGTTCCAGCAGCGGCCAGTGCAGCCAACTCGGGTCGCGCATGAAGGCGCTGGCGACCAGGCCGCCATCGAGGCGCATCCAATGCCAGATGTCGCCGCGAAATCCCTCCGCCCAGCCGATCCCTTCCCCCGACGACATCGGCAACGAGACAGCGATTTCGCCTTCCGGCAGCGTGGCGAGCAAGGCGCGGACAAGCCGAATGCTTTCGGTAAGTTCGGTGAAGCGGATGCGGATGCGCGCGTCCACGTCGCCTTCGGCGCGCCGGGCCATGGCCGGCACGAGCGTGTCGAACGGGGGATAGCCGGGCTGGATGCGGAGGTCGATGCCGCGATCCGAGGCGCGGCCGACGACGCCACCGGCGGCCATCCGCGCGGCGAGGGCCGGGGAGACAATGCCGGTGCCGATGGTGCGGTCCGCGACGCTCGCGTGGCTCTCGTAGATTTCGACGAGGTCGGGTAGTTCGGCTTCGGCGGCGGCCAGCGCGCG
>JANXXW010000159.1 GCA_025350425.1 Rhodospirillales bacterium | reverse complement strand
CCACCGTCTCCTCGTCGTTCATCGCCATGCGCGCGAACGTCTCGCGGATGTCGCGGGCCGAGGCTGCCGGATCGGGCTGGCCGTTCGGCCCCTCCGGATTGACGTAGATCAAACCCATCTGGACGGCGCCGAGATTGCCGGACAGCTCCCGGTCGCCGCTGTAGCGGGTGTCGCCGAGCCAGGTGTCCTCCGGACCCCAATTGATGTCTTCCTGAGGCTCCCAGATGTCCTGGCGGCCGCCGGCGAAGCCGAACGTCTTGAACCCCATCGATTCCAGCGCGCAGTTGCCGGTCAGGATCATCAGGTCGGCCCAGGAGATCTTCCGACCATATTTCTGCTTGATCGGCCACAGCAGCAGCCGTGCCTTGTCGAGGTTCGCGTTATCGGGCCAGGAGTTCAGCGGTGCAAAGCGCTGCGTCCCTGCGCTGGCACCTCCACGACCGTCGCCGATGCGGTAGGTGCCCGCGCTGTGCCAGGCCATGCGGATGAACAGCGGTCCGTAGTTTCCGTAATCGGCCGGCCACCAATCCTGCGAATCGGTCATCAGCGCGAACAGGTCCTGCTTCAGCGCCGCGAGGTCGAGCTTCTTAAATTCCTCGCTGTAATCGAAGCCCTTTCCCATCGGGTCGGACTTGGACGAATGCTGGTGCAGGATCTTGACGTTCAGCTGGGTCGGCCACCAATCCTGGTTCGACCTGGGCCAAGCCGTCGAGTTATTCGGCGCCACGCCTCTCATGGGGCACTAGCCAACGCTGTCTCCGTCCATCTTTCTCTCCTATTTTCGGCAGCATCGATCGACGCAGCCCGCGTGCGAGGTCGCCCTCATAAACTGTATCCGAGTGTAACGGCATCGCAATGATGGAATGAAGCCGGGAACCTCCAGAGACTCGATAATTCGTTTCTATCACGGCGATCGGACCCGTCCTAATGGCCTGCGCGCGGAGCCGGCATACCCTGCCATCGCACATCGCCCGGCCCTGCCCAAGTCGCCTGGGCCTAATCCTTCCGGGACGGAGCCGTCGCCCGTGCGTCCGCGCAGAACGCTGCAGCTGCCAGAAAAAACTGGCGCTAACCCTCAACGACCAAAGCTTGGCGCCGAGCGAGTCAACTCGGCCTCCCGGTCGCCGGCCGATCCCCGGCCTCAATCATCGTCTGGTGCATGCCGTGTTTGGCGGACAGTTCCGCCGCGATTTGCCCGCCCGGATCGCCTCAGGCGCCTCCCCGGCACAACTCGTCACCCTGTCCGAAATTGCGGGGCCACGTCGGGTTGCGCTGGAGCGGTAGGTTTAGCTTGCGGAACACGTCAGCCAATTCGGCGATCAGGCTGCGGCGCGGATGGCTGCGCCGGGCCAGCAGCAGCACATCGCGCGCGATCGGCTCAGGTCCCGGCGGGCTGAACGCGACCATGCCGCCGGCATCGCCGAGCCGGGCCGCAGCCAGCGCCGGCACGAGTGAGACGCCCTCACCCGCCGCCACCATCTGATGTAGCAAGTTGAGCCCGGCCGCGTGCCGCTCCAGCCTTCCTGGCGAGATGCCGCAGGCCAGCAGCACTTGGCTGCGCAGGCAATGTTCGTCGTCCAGAGTTAATAGCAGCTCACGCAAAGGCGGCCAGGTCGGCGGCATCTCCGACTGGTGCATCAGCAGCAGCGGCTCGGTAAACAGTTCATGCTGCTCGAACGCCGCCTCTATCGGGGGCGTGCAGACCAGGATTGCGTCCAGCGCGCCCTCGCGCAGCATACGGACCAATTCCGCGGTCCGGGCCTCGGTGAACAGCAGACGCAGGCCAGGGAAAGCAGCGCGTATCGGTCGGATGGCATGCGCGAACAGGAACGGACCCAGGGTCGGGATCGCGCCCAGTCGGCAGGTGCCGGCGGACTTGTTGGCACAGGGCATGGCCAACAGGTCACGTGCCGCCGCCACGAGATCGACCGCCCGACGGGCGAACTCCACCCCATCTTCCGTCAGGCGCGTGCCGGTTGACATCCGCTCGAACAGAGCAAAGCCAAGGTAGCGTTCCAACTTTAGAATCTGCGCGCTGAGCGCCGGCTGCGATACGCCACAAGCCTCGGCCGCACGGCCAAAATGGAGGTGGTGTGCGACGGCAGCGACATATTCCAGGTCTCTGAAAGACAGGCCGGCAAGCGCGCCGCTCATAAGCTCGCTCTATCGTGGCAAGACAAACAATCTATTGGCCGAAGCATCACCCTGGACACAACTCTTCTCCTGAAGTCTCGGGGCAGCACCCCCCGGTTTAGAGGATAATTTTATGTTTCTGCGCATCGACAAACTTCAAGTGGAAATGCCGCTCCCGTCAGAGCCGGACCCCTCAGCCGCAGCCGCCGTCAACGAATTGATGGGCGGACGGTTCGGTGAACTGACGACGCTGAACACTTACCTATTTCAGAGCTTCAACTTTCGCCAGCGTGAGAAGTTGCGCCCGTTCTATGCGCTGATCGCCAACATCGCGACCGAAGAACTAGGTCATATCGAGTTGGTCGGGGCCGCAGTAAACGGCCTGCTGAACGGCGCTCAGCCGAAGGGTGACATCACCAAGGGCGATGCCACGTTCTCGCACCTGTTCAGCCATGCCGCCGGCGCTGGCATGAACTACCACATCAACGGGCCGCACGGCGTCATGCCGATGAGCGCGCTCGGCCAGCCCTGGCGCGGCGACTTCATCTTCAACAGCGGCAATCTCGTCCTCGATCTGCTGCACAACTTCTTCCTCGAAAACGGTGCCCGCACCGTCAAGCTGCGCGTCTATGAGATGACCAAGAACCCGGCAGCACGCCACATGCTGGGCTACCTGTTCACGCGCGGCGGCGTTCACGCCCATGCCTACGCGCTGGCGCTTGAGCAGCTCACGGGCGTCGACATGAAGAAGATGCTGCCGATCCCGAACATCGAGGGTGCTGAGATCCCAGAGAGCGGTCCGTTCATGGCCGAGGGTATGCACCGCAGGCTGTATCGCTTCAGCCCCGAGGATTACTCCGAGATCAGCTCCATCTGGAAGGGCGACTCGCTGGATGGTTCGGGCCCGCTAGAAGTTATGGACGGCCCGCCGACCGGTGGACCACAGTACGAGATGGACGGCGTCGCCTCAGCCTTCATCCCGAACTACAAGCCCGAAGAAATCCTAGAGATCGCGAAGAAGCTGTACTCCAAGGCCGTTGGCTAAAACCATCACGACCCCGTCCGGCTCGACCGATACGCCGTAGCCGGAAAGGCGCCGCCTTAAATCATCTCGGTAGGTCAGTAATTCCTGATCTATCGGGATGTTTATAGTCGTCTGAGCAAACCGCCGACTTGGGTCGATCAATTCCCGTTGTCGTCAAGGCTGCCCCCCCTCAAGCTACATGACAGCAAGTTACTGCCACTCGAAGGCGAGCATCCCCCTGCCGCACGCTACTTAGTTGCGGTAACGGAACAATATGGGCGTGCATAGGGGCTGTCGTGAAAGCTGCGTTTCCCGCCGGAGCCGCCACGGGACGGCAAAAATTGCCCCGATCGCCCCAACGTCGCGCGACCACGCCAGCCCAGGGCCAGTAGGCGCGGCCTCGGGCGTATCTGACAGCGTCGAGGCCACAATGTTGACCTCTGATACGAACTTCCGCAGGGACACACGCCTCTCACCCGGCAACACCAGAAATCCCGCACGCGGAGCCGGCACAGGAACCACCTTCTTATCGCGCAGGGTGGCCGTGGCCGCCGGACGGATTTCGGCCGGAGCGCGCGCATCCAACGCCGCGCACACGCAAATCAGCATCTCCAGCAAGGCGCAAATCACCAGCGCCGCTACCTTGGCCCAATCGTCCCGCGCCCCGTCCACCGGACGGATAGCCGCCGCGTGGGCCGCGAGACGGCTGGCCAGGGGTGCGAGGGGCGGAATGGTTTCCATAATGCTAGGATCATAGGCCTAGTGGCTCGGCCGTGGCAATAGGTTTTAGTGCCTGGTCGCCGATACAAATCGACCGGTGGCGGCGTGCGATATCGACGGCGCCAGCTGCTCAAAAGTCGCTGATGCCAGGACCGACGATCTCGTGGCAGGCGTAGCCGAGCAGTTCCGTCGTCTACTGGCGTAGATTCCTATCTACGAGCTGATATCGTCGGCCATAAAATTCTGTCCGTCCCAGGTCGGCAAAGTCCGCAGCGCGTCCATCTGCCGGGCAAGCTGATCGGCGAATTTGGCCACCGCAACCGGGAGCGTGCGCCCGCGCAACTGGCCAAGAACCAGGGAGCCATGCGCCAGATCCTTGTCGTCCAGGGCCCTCGCCACAAGGCCGGTATCCCCGCCGCCGAGCGGCGCGCCAAGCTCGATCTGCAAAGTCACCGCAGTGCCCAGGCGCACGTAGTTGCGCAGCAACTCGAACGAATTGGCCTCCAGCTGTACGTCGAATTTGATCGAGCTGGCGGCCATGATCCGATCGACGATCCGCCGTCCGGAAAACGACGGATCCGGCAGGGCCAGTGGATAGGCGGCGCAATCGCGCATGCGGATCGTCTCCTGCCGCGCCAACGGATGCGTCGTGGCAAACACCGCCATCAGCCTTTGGCCCACCGCCATCAGCGGCTGGAAATCGGCATAGCGCTCCGGCTGGAACACCAGCGCCAAGTCCGCCTCATAGGTGCGCAGGGCATCGATGGCGCCGCCGTGGTCGCGCACCGCGACGGCAAACCGCACCAGCGGGTGGGCCTGGGCGAACCGCGCGATCTCACCCGGCAGGAAAGACATCGCCAGCGCCTGGCTGCAGGCGATACGCACATGCCCGCGCCGCAGCCCGGACAGATCCTCGATTTGTGACTGCACGAGTTGCAGATCCGACGCCTGTGTCCGCACCCAGCGGATGAACGCTTCCCCTGCCGCGGTCAGGGCCACCCCGTTGGAGCGACGTTCGAACAGCACAGTGCCGAGATCCTCCTCGACATCCTGGATACGCCGCTGCAACGCGGACGGCGTTATATTGAGGCGTTCGGCGGCACGCCGGAGCGACCCGCTGCGCGCGGTTTCATCGATATACCGCCAGATCCGCATGTGACGCACGACGACTCCTAGGGTGTATACTTTTTCGTGGCGACCTTGAGCCAAAACAGCATTATTACGCCTCACCCAAGCTGACTAGGCTGCCTACAGGTAATGGGGCAGGCACGATGGAACTTGGACTGAGCGGAAAAGTCGCGCTGATTACCGGCCCCGCCAAAGGCATGGGCGCGGCCGTTACCCACGCTTTTGCGGCCGAGGGCTGCCGGCTCGTGCTGGTCGGGCGCGATACCGCTGCCATCACCCCCATCGCACAGGCAGTCCTGGCCTCAGGTGGCAAGGCCATCGTGGTGGGCTGCGATCTGACCCGCCCGGCCGAGTGCGACGCGGCGGCCAGCCGTGCCCAAACCGAATTCGGTGGCGTGGACATTCTGATCAACATCGCCGGCGGCTCCGGCCCGATCGGCAAGACCGGGGTGCAGACCACGCCGGAGGAATTCGACGATATCGTTACGCTAAACATGAATGGCTGCTTTCACA
>JANXXW010000122.1 GCA_025350425.1 Rhodospirillales bacterium | reverse complement strand
GCCAACACGACGATGGCGGCGCCGATGATGGCGCCGTGCAGCGTGCCGAGGCCGCCGAGGATGACCATGACCATAAGCCCGCCGGAGCGTCCCCAGGCGGCGTAGGCGGGCGAGACGAACTCCGCCTGATTGGCCATCAGCACGCCTGCGACGGCGGCGATCATGGCGGCGATCACCAGCGCGGTCAGCTCGACAGCGAAGGCGTCGATGCCGAGCGCCTGCACCCGGGCGCGGTTCTGCCGGACGGCCGCCAGCACGCGGCCGAAGCGCGATGCCACCATCACGCGCAGCAACAGATAGGTCGCGACCAGCACGACCAGCGTGGAGAGGTAGATGTTGCGTTGGCCGAGCAGGTCGAGCCCGAACACCTTGGTGCTGGTATAAAGCGTATAGCCGTCGTCGCCGCCGTAATCCGACAGCGAGCCGAAGCCGAAATACACCATCTGCGCGAAGGCCAGCGTGATCATGATGAAGTTCACGCCGCGCGTTCGCAACGCCACGGCCCCGGTTGCCAGCGCGAACAACCCCGCCGCCGCGATCGCCACCGGCACCACGACCCGCGCGTCCTGCACACCGGCGACATCGAGTATTGCGACAGCATAGGCGCCGATGGTCAGCGGCGCGGCGTGGCCGAAACTCGGCAAGCCGCCCACTCCCATGATGAGATCGAGGCTCATCGCGGCGATGGCGAAGATCATGATGCGCGAGACGATCAGCGGCACGATTCCGGGCAGATGCACCCCACTCGCCGCGAGCGCCGGGATCAGCGCCAGCACGCCGAAGATCGCAACCGGTGCCGCGCGCCTCATGCGCGGGCCGAAAACAACCCGGCGGGCTTCACGGCCAGCACCGCCGCCATGACGAGATAGATCAGCATGGACGCCACCGCCGGCCCCACCCGCGCCGAGGCGGGTCCGCTCAGCACGGCGTGGGCGAGGTCGGTCATGAGGGAGCGGCCGAGCGTGTCCACCAGCCCCACGATCAAGGCCGCCACGAACGCGCCCCGGATTGAGCCCACGCCACCGATGACGATAACCACGAAGGCAAGGATGAGCAGGTTCTCGCCCATGCCCGGCTCGACCGAAACCAGGGGTGCCGCCAACACTCCCGCAAAGCCGGCCATCATGGCGCCCACGCCGAACACCACGCGGAACAATCGGGATATATCCACGCCGAGCGCCGAGACCATCGGGCCATTGCTCGCTCCTGCCCGGATCAACATGCCGACCCGAGTATTGTTCACCACCAAGGCCAGCAGCAACGCCACGAGCAATCCGGCACCCATGACGGCAACGCGATAGACGGGGTAGCGTAGGCCTTCCACGAGCTGAAACGAGCCGGACAGCAGGTCCGGCATCGGCAGTTCGAGCGGGTTCGAGCCCCAGATCAGCCGCGCCCCCTCGTTCAGCGCGAGGATGACGCCGAATGTCGCCAGCACCTGGTCAAGGTCGCTGCGGCCATAGAGATGGCGGAAGATCAGCCATTCCAGCGCGAGTCCGAACGCGCCCGCGGTGAGCGAGGCCAGGATGAGGCCGATCCAGAAATTACCCGCAAGGGCTGCAAACGTAACGCCGAGATAGGCGCCGATCATGTACTGGACGCCGTGGGCGAGGTTGACGAAATTCATCACCCCGAACACGAGCGTGAGCCCGGCCGCGATCAGAAACAGCAGCATCCCGAGTTGCACGCCGTTGAGCGCCTGGACAATGAAAAGGGTCACTGTCGCTTATGAAATGCGTTGTGCTTGGACCGAAACGGGGTGGCAGCCCAGGGTGCTACATCTTGCATTCGGCCGCATAGGTATCGACGTCGGCGGTCAGGACCTTCTTGACGATTTCGGTCTCCAGCTTTCCGTCCGGCCGTTTTGCCACCTTCGCGAGGTAGAAATCCTGCACTGGGTAGTGGTTCACGCCAAACCGGAACGAGCCGCGCAGGGACTGGAACGGCGCCTTTTCCATCGCGGCGCGTAACTTGTCGTGGTCGGTGCCGCCGGCCATGCGCACGGCACCGTCGATCAGCAGCGCGGTGTCGTAGGCCTGCGCTGCGTAGGTGCCCGGCACGTATTTGTACTTCGCCTCAAAGGCGGCGACGAACTTCTTGTTGGCGGGGTTGTCGAGGTCGGGTGTCCAGTTGGTGCCGCTATAAAACCCGATGGCAGCGTCACCCTCTGCCGGCAACGTGCTCTCATCGACCGTGAAGGTGGACAGCACGGGAATGGTGGTGAGGCCCGCCGCGCGATACTGCTTCACGAAGTTGATGCCGAGGCCGCCGGGCAGGAACACGAACACCACGTCGGGTTTGGCGGCGGCGATTTTGGCGATCTCGGATTGCAGGTCCATCTGCGACAGCGGCACGTAGTCCTCGGCCACCACCTCGCCCTTGTAACGGCTTTTGAACCCGGTCAGCGCATCGCGGCCGGCCTGATAGTTAGGCGCGATGATGAAGGCGCGTTTGTAGCCCTGGTCGGTCGCGAACTGGCCGGAAACCGAGTGCGGCTGATCATTCTGGTAGCTGGCGACGAACAGATCGCGTGAGCACGCCTTGCCCGCGAAGGTGGAGAGCCCCGCGTTCGGGCTGATGAGGAACGCGCCGCCGGCCGTCACCGGCTTGAAGATCGCGGCCATCACCACACTGAACACCGGGCCGACGACGTAATCGACCTTGCCGGATTCCATGTAGCCACGGATTTTCGTCACCGCGCCATCCGGTTTCAGCTCGTCGTCGATCACCGTCAGATCGACCGACAGGCCCCCCAGCTTACCGCCCAGGCTATCGATGCCGGCCTGAAAGCCGTCGCGGACCTGCTCGCCCAGCGTGGCCTGCGGGCCGGACAACGTCGCGATCAGGCCGATCTTGAGGTCCTCGGCACGCGCGCCGGCCACCACGGCCATCGAAAGGGCCAAAGCCCCAAGAACCTGTTTCATAAGTGCCCCGCCCCAAAATCCCTGATGTAGTTGAAACATAAAACATCTTGACCGGAAAGACTTACCTAACCGCTAAGGCTGGGAGATAACTCAGCGAACGATCCAAGGAAGCGCGCCCGTGTACACCACCAGCACCGCCCTGCTCGAAGCCATGACCGAGGCCGGCATCACCATCATCTTCGCCAATCTCGGCAGCGACCACCCCGGCATCCTGGAGGCGATCGCCGAGGCCCAGGTCAACGGCCGCCCCGTACCGGCCATCGTCACCTGTCCGAACGAGATGGTCGGCCTCTCGGCGGCGCAGGGTTACGCGCAGGCGAGCGGGCAGGCGCAATGCGCGCTGGTGCATGTGGAGTGCGGCACGCAGTCGCTGGCGGGCGCCATCCACAACGCGGCCAAGGGACGGGTGCCGGTGCTCATCGTCGCCGGCGCATCGCCATACACCCAGGACGGCGAGCTGCGCGGCAGCCGCAACGAGTTCATCCAGTGGATACAGGACGTGCATGATCAACGCGGGCTGGTACGCGGCTACATGCGCTACGACAACGAGATCCGTACTGGCCGCAACGTCAAGCAGCTGGTCCACCGCGCGTTACAATTCGCCTGTTCCGAGCCGCGCGGCCCGGTCTACCTCATGGCCGCCCGGGAGGTGCTGGAGGAGGAGGTGCCGCAAGTCACGATCGACATGGGCCAGTGGCAGCCGATCGCCCCTTCCGCGCTGGCCCCGCAAAGCGTGCAGGACATCGCGCGGGCACTGGTCGGTGCGAAGAACCCACTGGTGGTCACGTCCTATCTCGGCCGCAAGCCGGGCGCCGTCGAGCAACTCGCGCGGCTGGCACGGCGCTTGGCGATCGGCGTGCTCGACAGCGTGCCGAACTATGTCAATTTCCCCGCAGACGACCCGCTGTATCAGGGGTGCCAGTGGAACGAGCCGGTACAGAACGCAGCGTTGGCGGAAGCCGACGTGGTGCTGGTGCTCGACAGCGACGTGCCATGGATCTCCGCCCACAGCAAGCCGAATCCGGATGCGCAAATCTTCCACATCGACACCGATCCGCTAAAGCAGGCGATGCCG
>JANXXW010000119.1 GCA_025350425.1 Rhodospirillales bacterium | reverse complement strand
GCGTTGTGGCCGCGGGCGCCTGGGCCACGACTGCGGAGGTAAGGCATAGCCACGCAACCAGCGTCAGGAGCGCGTGGCGGATCACCACGGGGCGTCTCAGAACTTCACTTGCGGCGCCACCTTCACGCTGTCGGCGACCGTGAACTCCTCCATTGGCTTGTTGCCCGAGTAGAAGATGCGCGCCCACAGCGAGCCCGGGAACGTCTTCAGCTCGGTATTGTAGACGCGCACGGCCTCGATGTAGTCGCGGCGCGCGACCGCGATGCGATTTTCCGTGCCCTCCAGCTGGGACTGCAAGGCGAGGTAGTTCTGGTTTGACTTAAGGGTCGGATAATTCTCCGAGATCGCGAGCAGACGGCCAAGCGAGCCAGACAGCTGTGCCTGGGCTTCCTGGAACTTTTTGAACGTGTCGGGATCGGTGATGGTGCTGGCGTCGACCTTGACGGACGTGGCCGTGGCGCGCGCCGCCGTGACGGCTTCCAGCACACCACTTTCCTGCTTGGCAAAGCCCTTTACGGTCTCGACCAGGTTGGGAATGAGGTCCGAACGCCGCTGATACTGGTTCAACACGTCGGACCACTTGGCCTTGGCCTGCTCCTCAAAGGTCGGGATGTTGTTGTAGCCGCATCCTGCAAGGAGAAAGAGGAGGGGCACGAGGACCACGACAAATCGGCGAGAAACGCTGGCGATCGAGGCAGACATGGGGGTCTCCTGAGGCTTGAGTTGGCCGGCGCGGCAACAAAGCGAGAGCAAGAGAAGTCCCGTTACAGCTTGGCGGCCCGTAGGCGCAAGGCGTTGCCGATGACAGAGACCGAACTCAGCGACATCGCGAGCGCGGCAACCACAGGGCTGAGCAGGAGACCGAATGCCGGATATAGCACGCCGGCCGCGACCGGAATACCGATTGCGTTGTAAGCGAACGCGAACAGCAGGTTCTGGCGAATGTTGCGCATCGTCATGCGGCTCAGCGCGCGCGCGCGCGCGATCCCGGCCAGGTCGCCCTTGACCAGCGTCACCCCGGCGCTTTGGATCGCGACCTCCGTACCGGTTCCCATCGCGATGCCCACGTCGGCCTCGGCTAAGGCCGGCGCGTCGTTCACGCCATCGCCGGCCATCGCGACGACCTTGCCGCCGGCGCGCAGCTTCTTGACGATACGGTGCTTGTCCTCGGGCAGCACGTCCGCCTTGACGTCATCGATGCCGAGTTGGCGAGCGACCGCCTCCGCCGTGGCCCGGTTGTCTCCGGTCAGCATGACGATGTGAATGCCTGACGCGCGCAGGCTGTCGAGAGCCGCCCGGGTCGATGCTTTGATCGGGTCGGCGATGGCGATCACGCCGCCGGCGCGCCCGTCCACGCCGACAAACAGGGCCGTAGCGCCCGAGCCTCGCAGCTCGTCCGCCTTGGATGCCAAGCCACCGAGGTCGATGCCCTGCTCGGCCATCAGCTTCGCGTTGCCAAGTGCGACGAGACGCCCTCCCACCTTGCCGGTGACGCCCTTACCGGTGATCGACGCGAAGTCGGACGGCTCCTCAGTGGGAACGTGCTTTTCCTTGGCGGCGAGCATGACGGCGGCCGCAAGCGGATGCTCGCTTGACCGCTCAAGGCTGGCCGCAAGTCGTAGCACGTCCTCTTCGGTCAGCCCGGCGGCGGGGACGACCGCGGTGACACGGGGTTTTCCCTCGGTCAGCGTACCCGTCTTGTCCACCACGAGGGTGTCAACGCGCTCCAGGCGCTCCAGGCTATCGGCGGACTTGATCAGCACGCCCGCGCCGGCGCCTTTGCCAACCGCCACCATGATCGACATTGGCGTCGCCAGCCCGAGCGCGCACGGGCAGGCAATAATGACAACGGACACCGCCGCGATGAGCGCGAAGGCGAGCGCGGGCGCCGGACCCCAGACCGCCCAGGCGATGAACGCCGCAACAGAAACTGCAAGGACAGCCGGAACGAAGTAGCCGGCCACTGTATCAGCCAGTTTCTGGATCGGCGCCCGGCTGCGCTGCGCCTCGGCGACCATGGCAACAATGCGCGATAGCATGCCGCCCGCGCCAAGCGTGTCGGCGCGCATCACGAGGGAGCCAGTGCCGTTGACGGTACCGCCGATCAGCTTGTCGCCGGCGACCTTGGGCGATGGCATCGACTCGCCGGTCACCATGGACTCGTCGAGTGCGCTCCTGCCATCCAGCACCGTACCGTCGACCGGCACGCCGTCGCCTGGACGCACGCGGAGGCGGTCGCCGACTTGGACCTCGTCGAGCGCGACCTCCTCGTCCTCGAGCCCGTCGCGCAGGCGGCGCGCAGTCTTGGGCGCGAGGTTGAGCAACGCCCGGATGGCGCCGCCGGTCTGGTCCCGCGCCCGCAATTCCAGCACCTGGCCGAGCAAGACCAATACCGTGATGACCGCAGCTGCCTCGTAGTAGACGGCCACAGTGCCGCCCATCATGCGAAAGCCGGCGGGAAACAGGCCCGGGGCGAAGGTCGCGGCCAAGCTGTAGAGGTAGGCGGCTCCCGTCCCCAACGCGATCAGCGTGAACATGTTGAGGTAGCCGGAGCGGACCGACGCCCATCCCCGTTGGAAAAACGGCCATCCCGCCCAGAGCACGACCGGTGTGGACAGCGCGAATTGGATCCAGATCGAGGTCTGCTCCGGCACGAGCCCGCGCAGGCCCAACGCCGGGATGTGGCTGCCCATCTCCAAAATGAATACCGGCAGGGTCAGCACGAGGCCGATCCAAAAGCGCCGGGACATGTCGGCCAGTTCGTGGTTGGGCACTGCCTCGGCGGTAATCTCCACTGGCTCCAGCGCCATGCCGCAGATGGGGCAGCTTCCGGGTCCGACCTGCCGGATTTCCGGGTGCATCGGGCAGGTGTAGATCGCTCCGGGCTTGGCCGGTGGGGGAGCCGCCGCCTTGGGCTTCAGGTAGCTTTCCGGATTGGCTGCGAACTTGGTCCGGCATCCGGCCGAGCAGAAGTGAAAAATCGTACCGCCGTGGTCGAAGCGGTGCTTCGAAGTTGTGGGATCGACTGCCATTCCGCAGACCGGATCAATGGCCGAACCAGCCGCGGTCCGGGCATCCCCGTCACGGTCGAAGCCGCTTTTCATGTCTAGCTGATGATCGGTCTCGTGCTCGCTCATGATGCCTCTCAGAACGCGCCAGATCGCGCCCATAATGCGTAGGTGGTGATTCCCACGGTGAGAAGGTCAAGTTCTTTCAGCACGGACTCTGTTCCCCCTTGACCTTCCAACGGTAGCCGGCTGGTCCGTTCATACGCATCAAATCCGTGTTAGGTCGCCTCGATGATACTACGCATCCTGACAGGGTTCTCCGGAGCAGTGATCTCCACCCTCACGTTTCATCAAACAATGTGGTCGCTACTGTTTCTCGCCGGCTTGATCGGACCGCCCTTTCCCCTGACCACGAACCGGTTTGGCATTCCCCTTCTGGTCAGCATTTGCATCTGGCGTGGGTTGTGGGGCGCCGCTTATGGCGCGGCGCGTTCGTGGCACCTGAAACCAGCTTGGCTGTCAGGACTACTTTTTGGCATTTTCGTTGGCGCGTGGGAGTGGGTGTCCGCGTTTCTCCGGTCGGGCGAGTGGGTGATGTCCCAACCGAAGTGGCTATATCTGATGCAGGCGCTTCTGATTAACGGGTTCTGGGGAGTTGGGCTTGGCGTGATTGTAGCCGTCTTGTCCGCGCGAACTCGCTGGACCAGGGAAGGATAGCTTTAAAGCGCCTGCCGAACCTCGACGGTGACATGCGACAAGGTGGGGAAACGTGTCAGCAGGCGGCGGTAGTGGTCAGGGGTTCGCGTGCCCTGGCCCGTGATGACCGCGATGATGGCGCCGAGGTGCCCGGGTCCAAGCCGCCAAAGGTGCAGGTCGGCCAGCTTGTCGCCTTCAGCCTCAACGACCTCGCGGATACCATCGGCCATTCGCCTGTCCGGCACCATGTCGAGCAGGATGGCGCCAGTGTCGCGGACCAGACCATAGGACCAGCTCGCGATTACGCAGGCGCCGACGATGCCCGCGAGCGGGTCCATCCACAGCCAGCCGAAAGCCCGCGCGAGCACCAGCCCGATGATGACCAACACGGACACGGCGGCATCCGCGACGACGTGGATGATGGCCGCCCGCATGTTGTTGTCGCGGTGTGCGGCACCGTGCGCATCTTGGCCGTGCTCGTGCTCAACGAAGCTGACGGGGTAGTCGCTGGTGCCAACCCGCACATGCGCGACGAACTCGTGCGGTTCCGGGATCGTCTCCACGCTCCCAAGCCAGCCGTCACGATCCTGCATGGCGAACATCCGCCGCGTGCCGTCCGGTCGCACCGTCTCGATAGTGGCCATGGGATCGATGGCGCGGCCGGGTTGCGGACGCAGCCGGAACACGGGCGGCACGCCATCCTCGAACACGCTCAGGGTCAGCACGCCATCCGGCGTCTCGATGCTGTGCTCCTCGTCGTGGCCGTTGTGATCGTTGGCATGGCCGTTGTGGTGCCCGTGGTGATGGCCACCTCCGCTCAGTAGCCATACGCTGCCCACGTTCACGGCCAAGCCAAGCACCGCGATGGGAATGGCCTCGGTGAAATGGATGGGCACGGGCGCGAACAGGCGGGTGACCGCCTCGTAGCCGATCAGGAGCGCGATCATCGCCAACACGATGGCGCTGGTGAAGCCAGCCAGGTCGCCCAGCTTGCCGGTGCCGAAGGTGAAGCGGGGATCGTGCGCGTATTTGCGGGCGTAGCTGTAGGCGAGCGCCGCCAGCAGTAACGCGCCGGCATGGGTGCTCATGTGCAGCCCATCGGCGACCAGCGCGATGGAGCCGAACGCGAGACCGCCTACGATCTCCAGAACCATCATGGCCG
>JANXXW010000079.1 GCA_025350425.1 Rhodospirillales bacterium | reverse complement strand
AAGCCGCCGCCGCCATCGAAATCGGACGAGATGCCGACATGAGGGAGGCCAATCCGCCTCACCGCATAGTCCACGTGATCGACATAGTCGGCCACGGTCACCTCGTCGGCCTTCTTGCCGGCTTTCAGGAACGACGGCACGGCGGTGATCTGCACCACCCCGCCGACATCCCGCAATGCGTCCAGTTGCTCGTCGTCGAGGTTACGCAGGTTGTCGCACAGGGCCTTGATGCAGGAATGCGTGCTCATGACGGGCGTGCGCGACAGCGCAGCGGCCTGGAGCATGCTTTTTTTCGACACGTGAGCGATATCCACGACCATGCCCAGCCGGTTCAGTTCGACGATTGCCTCCCGCCCCAAGGCGCTCAGGCCGCCATGCTCCTCCACCGCGTCGCCGAGGTCGGCGCGCGGGTTGGAACTGTCGCACAGCGCGTTATGGCCGTTGTGGCTGAGGGTGAGATAGCGGGCACCCAGCGCCCTGAATTGTGCAAGCCGGGCCGGTTCGGCGGCGCAGGCATGGCCATTTTCGACCGCCGGCACGATGGCGGTGATCCCGTCCGTGTGGGCCTGCTCGATCTCGGCCACCGACACGCATACGCGGGCGTCGTCGCCGCCCATGGTCCGGATCGCCTGCAGCATAGCGATGGCACGGGCGAATGCCGCCTCGTGCCCTTCGGGTGTGCGCGGCCCCTGCGGCACATAGGCCGCGAAGCATCCCGCGCCGACCCCTCCGCGCCGCATCTTGGGCAGATCGACACGCCGCGTGGTCTCGTCGCGGAAGGCCGGGCCGTTGGGCCAGGGAATATCGATGTGGGTGTCGATGGTGAGCAGAGAGCTGTGCAGGTCTGTGGAATCGATCATCTCTCTACGGTTGAGGCGACCTGCGCCGCCGTCAAGTCCGGAAGAACGGTCAGGGCTGGTTCGCGTAGTATCGCGCGGATGCGTCGATGTCGGCGGCCGTCATATTCCGAGCGACGTTTCGCATCTGCTCACTGATATCGTTGCGTCGCGTGTCGGTGGCGAAGGCCCGGAGTTGGGCTTTGATGTAGCTGGCGGGTTGACCGTCGAGCCAGGCGGCGCCTGCTTTGTTGCCCATCGCACCGTGGCAGGAGCCGCAGGGGGCGATGTTGCGCATCGGCGCGCCGCCGACCACGATTACCGGAGCCGGGCCGGCGCTGGCCGGATGGTATGGCGGCAGGCGAGGAAGATAGGCGTAGTAGGCCGCGAGTTCGCGCATGTCCGTGTCGGCGAGGTCGGCCACCAGCGGCGTCATCACCGCGCTGACGCGGGCTCCGGATTTGTAGTCGAGAAGCTGCTTGTAGATCACGGCGGAGTACTGCCCCGCGAGATTAGGGGATTCCGCTTGGCTGAGGCCGCGCGCGCCGTGGCAGTTCGTGCAGCGCAACGCGAGCGTGGCACCCCGGCCGATCGCCTCGGCGCCGGCGTGAGGCAACATCTGCTGGGTCACCATGACCTGCGTGGTCTGGTAGCTCGTCTGCATCACCGGATCGCTCGCCGGGGCGGCCTGCACCAGGCCGGCGGCGCTGCAGATCGCGTCCCATATGCCGGTGTAGCGTGCGTTGGCCTGCATTTGGGGCAGTAGCACGAACCCGAACAGTGCCGATGTCACGGCGATCACGAGCGTCAGCAAAAGACTGGAGACGAACCACGGATTGCGCGGCGAGAACGTGCGCGGCGTATTCATCGCTGCGCTCCCATCATCACCGCTGGCACCGAGGTTTCCGGCAAAGCCAGGAGGTGCGCGATGGGAAACCCGTAGTTCACGACGGTAAGGCCGACCATGAGGCTGATCCAGAGCGCGAACCCGTTGAGCGCCGCCGGTACCCTGACCGCCTCGTGAACGGCGACGCTGAACCGATACACGCCGGGCTGGATCCTGGGCGCCCGATGACCTCGCACAAGCACCGCGATGAACAGGCCGCCGGAGACCAGCAGGATCGCGCCGCCGAGCACCGACAGCATCACCGACATGGCCTGCTGGGCGATCACCGGGTCCGTGTAGTCGAAGAACGCCATACGACGGGGCATCCCGAGAATACCGACGTAATGCCACGGGAACGTCAGCACGATCATGCCGACGAACCATGTCCAGAGCTGCGCCCGCATCAGGCCGAGGTCGCTGAGCGCCCGCCCGGTCAGATGCGGCCAGATGTCGTAGGCGATCGCAAAGTACATGATGACGATCGCGCCGCCGAAGATCAGGTGGAAGTGCCCGGTGATCCATTGCGTGTTGTGGATCGTCGCATCCAGCTGATAGCTCATGTTGATGAGCCCGCCCGCGCCGCCGAAGCCGAGCATGACGAACGAGAAGGTGATTGCCAGCATCATCGGGTTGCGCCACGGCAGCGCGCGTACCCATCCGAATATGCCCTTGCCGCCACGCAGCCGCGCCGCGATCTCGACCGAGGCGCAGATGGTGAACACGGTCAGCAACGTGGGCAGCGCGACCAGCCCGGTGAATATGGAGTGCATGAACTTGAACCCGGCGCCCACTTCGGGATCGGCGAACAGGTGATGCACACCGATCGGCATCGCGACCACGAGAAACAAAATGAACGCGATGCGCGCCATCGGGTCGCTGAATAGCCGCCCACCGATCGCGCGCGGCACGATGGTGTAGTAGGCGATATAGGCCGGAAACAGCCAGAAATAGACGATGGCGTGGAGCGTCCAGGAAAAGAACACGCGCGCCAGCCCGGCATCGATGGTGTCGGTGAGGCCAAGGGCCACCGGCAGGATCTGGAACAGCAATTCGATCGCCGCGCCGACCGCCGTCCAAGCCCATAAATACGAGCCGGCGACGTTGGCGAACATCGCGAGCGGCACCGGCACGCCGGG